>CAXBGT010000121.1:0-17686 GCA_963975265.1 uncultured Saprospirales bacterium | reverse complement strand
CCAAATATAGCGGTATCATATAAGCCTTTAACTTGGATGAATATTCACTTAAAAGCTAGTAGAGATTTTCGAACACCTACCCTTAATGATAGATTCTGGAAACCTGGGGGCAATCAAGATTTATTACCAGAATCGGGTTGGAGTGAAGAGTTAGGTATGACTATACGAAAAAACATGAATAACATTTCTTCAGAATACTCAGCAACTTTTTTTCATCGAGATATTAAAAATTGGATACTATGGTCACCAGGACAAGGTGTTCCATATTGGGCAGCACAAAATATCAATAATGTGGTTAGTCAAGGAATAGAGCAAACGGTCTCAATAAAATACCTCAATAAGAAGGTCCAACTACAATTCGACATAGGGTACGACTATATCAGTTCAGCATTTCAGACTGCATTAACAATACCTAAAGTAGAGACAGGTGATCAATTGCTCTATAATCCAAAGCATAGCGGAAGGACGTCACTTTCAATCAAGAATAATAAGTGGAAATTGCGATACGTGCATTCATTTACAGGGAAGACTAGAGGAGTCAATGAGAATCTACCATCTTTCCATACTGGGAATCTAGAAATAGCTCACAGCACAAAGATTCAAAAAACTGACCTTACTATTAATCTGAACGTATTTAATGTATTTAACCATCGATACTTCATAATAGAGAGAAGACCAATTGCAGGAAGAAATTATAACATTGGAATAACAATAAAATATTAATAAAACTTATGAAGAGAATATTTACAATTGTAGCAATAGCTTTTACATTATTAACTGCATCTGCACAAGAAACAACAGTAGATTTTGAAGATTTTGGATTATCTCCTGGATCATTTATGAATGGAAGTGACGGTACCTCAAGCTTCAACACCGACTACTTCAGTTTGCCAATTAATTATGATGACACCTATAATTCTTGGACAGGGTGGGCTTTATCCTCTATGACGGACACAATGACTCCGGGAGTTGGAAATCAGTATAGTGCAATCACTGGAAGTGGAGTTAATGGTTCTATTACATATGCAACTTCGTATAATTTCGTACCAAACGAGTTACAAATGTTTAGTCCAATTGGAGGTACAGATTTCGCTCCAAATGGTATTTACATAACCAATGCTACATATCCATATTTTAGTATGTTGAACGGGGATATGTTCGCAAAGAAATTTGGAGGTGTAGATGGTACAGACCCAGACTTCTTTCTATTGACTATAAAAGGTGTTAACGGTGAAGGCCAGCCAGAAAGTGTAGATTTTTACTTAGCGGATTATAGGTTCGATGATAATTCTGAAGACTACATTATCGATAAATGGACTTTTGTTGATTTATCAAAATTTGCCTCATACGAAAATCTTCAGTTTCATTTAACATCCTCCGATTCTGGTGTCTATGGAGTAAACACACCCCAATATTTCTGTATAGATAATTTCATATTCGACGTCACTACAAGTACAGAAGATGAATCATTTGCTAACTTAAATGTTTTCCCAAATCCAGCAAATGATATGCTTAATATTGCCTTAGAAGGAAATGGGCAATATAAAATCTTAAATAATACAGGTAAAATACTACTTTCTAACTCACTCCAAAACAATCAAATAGATATTAGCACTCTTAGCTCAGGAGTTTACAATATTATAATTACAACCGATAATGGAAATACGACCACTCGGTTTGTAAAGATATAACTACAGATCTAAATCCAATTAGATTAAAAGATCCTGCTTTTAGCAAAAAACTAAGAGCGGGATCTATTTTTTTGTACAATTATTGGGAAGAACGTGGAAGATAAAGAAGCTTTAACAAGAATACCAAGATTGCTTTTATCAATTATTTGATCCTTGGTTAAACATTTGTTATTGCTGGTTTTAATTGAATATTACATTTATATTATCTCTTGTTTAGTGAAAGACAAATTTTAGAAATTATGAATAAGACCAATTTATTTAGAATCTTGATGTGCTTTTTTATTTTTGGAACTTTTGGGGTTTCCAATTTATCCCTTGCACAAAATGTAGTATTTGAGACTCAAGCTGATGTGGACTCATTTAATCCTAACACAGAAGTTATCAACGGTGATCTATCAATAGGATTAGATGAATATAATATTAATGATATCGTAGATTTATCCAATCTAGAAAACCTAACTAGAGTAACTGGAGATCTAAATATTGAGAGTACATCATTAGAAAACCTTGATGATTTATCAAATTTGGAAGACATAGGAATGCAAATACTGATAACCAGGAATTCGCTTTTAACTAACATTAATGGGCTTTTGGGTTTTTCTTCTTCCTTAGTAAATTTGCGTATTGGATTCAATCCAGAATTATTGAATATTGATGGGTTATCTGGAGTGTCAGCCGTTGCAAACCAGTTAAGTTTTATCGAAAACAATAAACTTATGAATATAAATGGGCTGTCAAATATGAATTCAATAGGTGCAGAGCTATTTCTTGTGGGTAATGGAAGCTTAATTAATGTTGATAGCTTGGTAAATTTAGAATCATTAGGTTCATTATCAGTGAGTTCGAATGCTTCTTTAGAGAATTTAAGCGGTTTGTCTTCGATTTCGCAATTATATTATTTGTCAATATCTCATAATAATAATCTTGCAACATTAGATGGAATCCAGAATATAGAATTAATTGAAAATGCCTTATTGATTAGATTTAACGGGTCATTAATGGATTGTTGTGCTGTTCAAAATTTGTTATAAGAACCAGATGCTATAGGAGGAACAATTATTATTCAAGGTAATAATTCAGGGTGCAATTCTGTAGAAGATATATTAGATGTAAAATGTACCGTAACTACGGATGACATATCACTGACAGAATGGAGTATATCTCCTAATATAGCTACAGCTGGAGCGTCTGTTCAGATAAAATCAGAAATTGACTTGCAAAATGCTCAAGTACATATTTCAAGAGCAAATGGTCAGGTAGTCTCATCTCAAAGACTAATAGGAGATTTTATCAATATTGAACAAGATATTTCTAATGGTTTATATTTTCTTTCTCTCAGTATAGACGGAAAACAGGTCACAAAAAAGTTAATTGTCAGTCGCTAATAATTGGTTCTAGTTGAGTTACTCTAAAGAGAATAAGCAGCCATTGAAAAGCGTGCGTTAATCAGGAAATACAAAATCCCCTTTCAGCCATTGCCAAAAGGGGATTTTTTTTAATTCTGTGTATTTACTTTGTTCTTATCTTCTACCTGGTGCTCCGCCCATCATGCTGCCCATTCCTTTGCCTTTACTCATCTGGTGCATCATCTTACGCATCTGATCGAATTGCTTGATAAACATATTTATTTCATGGATATTCTTTCCTGAACCGTTTGCTATTCTTCTTTTTCTACTCATGTTGAGTAGCTCTGGTTTTATTCTTTCGTCCGGAGTCATTGAAAAGATGATTGCTTCCACTTTACCAAATGCACTATCGTCTATATCTAGATTTTTAGTCATTTTACTCATTCCAGGGATCATGTTCATAAGTGATTTGATATCACCCATTTTTCTGATCTGGTTCAGCTGACCTAAGAAATCATTAAAATCAAACTTGTTCTTTCTAATCTTCTTCTCTAACCTCTTGGCCTCTTTTTCATCAAACTGCTCTTGAGCCTTTTCAACAAAAGATACGATATCACCCATCCCTAAGATCCTTTGAGCCATACGCTCAGGATGGAAAATATCAATTTTATCCATTTTTTCACCGTCAGAGATAAATTTGATCGGCTTACCTACAGTATATTTTACTGTCAATGCCGCTCCACCTCTGGTATCACCATCTAACTTAGTCAGTACTACCCCATCGTAATCAATTCGCTCATTAAATGCTTTGGCAGTGTTCACCGCATCTTGTCCCGTCATAGCATCCACTACGAAGAGTGTCTCTGTAGGATTGATCGCATTATTAATAGCTTCGATCTCGTCCATCATCTCATCATCAACCGCAAGACGACCCGCAGTATCCACGATTACTACATCATGACTGTTAGCTTTAGCAAATGCGATTGCATTCTGAGCAATGGAAACAGGGCTCTTATTTTCAATCTCTTTATAGATAGCAACACCAACTTGTTCCGCAACAACTGTCAACTGGTTAATGGCTGCAGGACGATATACATCACAAGCTACGACTAGGGGTCTTTTACCTTTCTTTTCCTTTAGGTATTTGGCAATTTTTCCTGTGAAAGTAGTCTTACCAGATCCTTGAAGGCCTGCGATCAAGATGATACCCGGATTAGCCTTAATATTGATCCCAACTGCTTGACCTCCCATTAGCTCAACCATTTCGTCCATCACGATTTTCACCATGAGTTCGCCCGGTTTGATAGCATTAAGTACATTATCAGATCCTAAAGCTTTATCTTTTATCTTATCTGTAAATTCTTTGGCTATCTTATAATTCACATCTGCCCCAACAAGTGCACGACGTATCTCCTTGATAGACTGTGCTATATTGATCTCTGTTAACTTACCTTCACCTTTCAGATTCTTAAAGGCACCTTCTAACTTTTCACTTAAATTATCAAACATGGTATTTCTTGATTTCTCTTTATTGCAAAATCGGATTGCAAAGATAGAAGATTCGGTGGCATAGGCAAGAGGGAAAGTAGAGAGATTGCAGAGATTTGAAATATTATCTACTAGTAGCATGTATTGGTTGGCAATCATCTAATTTTCTGGTCAAAATAGGCATTGAGCAAAGTGATATGATCGCTCAAAAAAATGTGCCCATTAGCTCTTGTTAATCAAACTGCTTGCTTAAGACCTTTGGTTAAGTTTCGAGATCATAAAAGCCGTAATATCGATCAATCTAATAGTCTAACTTATAATACAACAACTCTTCCTTCTCCTCACCAAATAAAATCGTTTTCTCAAATTTCATCCCTAGCCGTTCTATCAATTTCTGAGATGCTAGATTATCCTTCGATGTAAATGCACATACGGAGGCGAGATCAAATTCATCTTTAGCTAGACTCATAATAGCAATAGATCCTTCATATGCATATCCCTTTCTTACATACTGAGGCAACATTGCGAAACCTATATCAACTCCTTCTACGTCTTCTCTATTGTACAAAGACACACAACCGACTTTTACGCCATCATCAATACGCGTCATCAGGTAATTACCATATCCATTTTTCTCAAAATGAAGAATCATTTTCTTTTGGATATATTGTTCAGCGTCACCAATAGTGTGTACATTTCTTTGACCAATATTTTCAAGCCATTCCTTAGTATTAAGCAACTTGAGGACAAATGGTGCATCTTGCAATGCCATGGGTGTTAAAAATAATCTTTCTGTTTTTATCAAACCTTTGCTCATTTTCGGGATTGGCCCTTCAGGCCTTAAGTTCATTTCATATCACAACGAAAGTTTTTACCCATCGCTTTATTAGATCGGGCCCACAGCCCCAGTTAGCATAAAATTCCTCTATTGATAATCCAATTTATTTAGTGTACTCAGCATTTTGCAAATCAAAAAATTAGCCTCCATTCCGAGATTTTCCAATTTATTAAGCTGACCATAATGTTTTAGCTTCACAAAATTATTTAGATGCGCACATCTAGAAATCATAACATCAAAAAAATCTACACATTAAAAACTTATTTCTTTTTCTTCTTCTTACTTGCCTTAGCCAATGGATTAAATGCAACACATTTCATGATCCAATATTCTAGATCATCATCCATGTCCATTCCAGGTCCGTCTATAAAAACGTAACCTTTCATAGCCCTTCCAGTAAAATTCATTTCGTTTACATGATCCATCTTTAATGCATCTTCGTAGCCATCTGGACCAATCCTGGCCATTAGTTGATCCTTCACTATACCACACAACATTTTATAAGCACTCATGTAACAAAGACCACCCATCATTTTTTTTGAATGGAATTCTACATTTTTATCCGTTAATATTCGGTCTATGCGTTCTTGTTGATAGATGTCGTAGGCCATGGCTATAATTCTTGTTTTAGTAATTGCAAAATACGACAATATGATAAATAGACTTATCACGTAAGGTTGATTTTCGAAAATACGTAATTTTTATCATCTACTTGGACTTTGCAAAATTAGCTCTAGAGTTATTCTAATGCAATTAGAAATAAGAATATCCTTTTTTACATAAAAACACGATATGTTCTAAACACTCATACCAGCACAAACTTGTAAAGAACCAATTATTCTCTATATTACGAATTCAAAATAAATAATATGAAAAAAGTATTCTCACTACTATTATTACTGTCAATTGTTTTTATTCCAGAGAGTAATACTATATAATGTAATGGGCGTAAAGTGGAAAGCTATACGGTATATGATATTTAGTATGATGGCCTTTGCTGCAATGAACTTTGTCGTAAAATATCTTGATGATTATTCTGCTTGGCAAATTGCTTTCTTTAGGGCAGCGGGAACACTCTTCATAACCATACCATTAATATTTCGAAAACGTATAAGCATCTGGGGAAATGAAAGACAATTACTTGTAACTAGAGCTATTGTAGGCACTACTTCGCTCATACTCTATTTCTTAGCTATCAAACTTATGCCACTTGGAACCTGTGTCACTTTCAGGTATATGTCTCCCATATTTGCTGCGTTATTTGCTTTGTGGATATTAAGAGAGAAAATAATGCATGTGCAATGGTTGTTCTTCTTTACTTCCATGATGGGTGTTGTTTTGATTAAGGGTTTTGACCCTTCGTTATCTATTCTTGGCATGACCTTAGCTATCATTTCTGGAGCATTAAGTGGATTGGTGGTCGTTATTATTCGAAAGATTGGTGATCGGGATGATCCGGTGGTCATTGTTAATTATTTCATGATGGTTTGTACTGCTGTTGGACTCATTGGATCACTGAATACTTGGTTGCAGCCATCAGGTTTCGACTGGATTCTGTTAGGATTACTAGGCATCTTAGGCTTTCTTGGACAGTACTTCATGACCATAGCTGCACAAATGGAAACCACAGATGTCGTCGCTCCTATGAAATACATTGAAATCCCGTTCACCATATTGATAGGAATGACGTTCTTTGGCGAAACTTTTGGCTGGATCAGTGTGATTGGATTTATATTCATTATTACTGGACTGATTGCCAATGTGATTTACAAATCAAAAATTGTAAAAACTTGAATAAAAACCTACGTATAAATAGATATCCAGTTTCAGATAATCGATCACTAAAGTCGTTCTCGGCAGCTGATGATTATGTATTGAACTATATCAAAGAAAATGAGATCGACTCAACTGGAGTAACGGTATACAATGATAGATTTGGCTATCTTTCGCTCCATCTTATAGATAGCAATCCGACGATCATTGGTAATTATAAAAGTCAAGAGGATGCCATTTCTAAAAATGCAAAGGACAATAAGATAGAAGAGAAGCTTAACATACAAAGCCCACTTTCTGGTGACGTCCGTGCGACAAACCTTGCAATCATCAAGGTGCCTAAGTCAATGGATTTATTCCGCTTCTACCTTATCCAGATCCATAAATCAGCAACCAAAAAGACAACGGTTATATGTGGCTTTATGACTAAGTACTTCACAAAACAAATGGTAAGTATTGCCAGTGAATATTTTGAGGTGCAAGAACAAAGCCTTGCATGGAAGAAGTCGAGGTTACTTATTCTTTCAAAACCCAAAACAGACGTTGACACCAATATCATAAATACGATCACTCATACCAACATAAATGGAGAAAGTGTTGAAATAAAACAATACTATGGCGTCTTCTCTGCAAAGCATATCGATTATGCTACTCAATTCTTAATAAAGAATATAGAACTAAACTCTCAGGTTGAAAGAGTGTTGGATGTTGCAAGTGGTAACGGTATCTTAGCATATGAGATATCTCTACTTAAATCTGACCTAGACCTACACCTTCTAGATGATTCTTATCTTGCCAATGAATCCGCAAAGCTTAATCTTCAAGGTCAAGAAGCTACATTCCATTATGCAGATCGGCTCGTAGATATTGAGAGTGATTATTTTGATTTAGTGATTTGTAATCCCCCTTTCCACTTCGAACATGAGAATAATATTGAGATGGCTTTAGAGTTATTTCACGGGATTGAGAGAGTTCTACACGAAGATGGACGATTTCTTTGTGTCGCGAATCTGCATTTAAATTATAAGACTCATTTGGCTAAGATATTTGAGCAAGTGGAGGTGATCGCGATGAATAGTAAGTTTGCTGTTTATGAGTGTTGGAAGGCGTGAATGTTTGCTTCATCATTTAAGCTTTGTAGTTAGTATTATACTTCCTTTTTTTTCTAATTTAATGCTGTCTCCCCAAACCATAATATCGTCTGTGATAACATTCTTAAGAGATTTGCCTTTTAAACCCATTTCTTCATGATATTTCAAATCGATTACAATAGGTTCATTGTTCTTATTGATAATATGCACGACCGTTTCATCTTCTTTTATTCGATATAAAAAGTAGGTACCCTTAAATGGTGAAAAATGTTTGGTTTCTCCTGTATGAATAGCTTCACTTGATTTTCTGTAATTCAACATCTTTTTCAGGAATAATTGCATTTCCTTTTGCTCCGTTGTTAAGCCTTTACCGGTAAATGCGTTTACAGCATCACCTTTCCAGCCACCAGGAAAATCTGTGCGAATTAATCCATGGTCTCCTGGATTAGCAAAGTCATCCATTAATATTTCTGTACCATAATACAGTTGTGGAATTCTTGGCATCATTAGTATATAACCTAGTGCCATTTTTGTATTAATAAAATCACCTTTGAGTTGTGTATAGATTCTACTCATATCGTGGTTATCTAAAAAAATCATAATATCGTTTGGCTTCGTATATGCAAAATCGGTAGCTAAACCTTCATATATTTTAACTAACCCTTTATCCCAAGACTCTTCTTCATTTAATGCATCCACAATATGTTTCTGCATAGGAAAATCCATGGTTGATTTCAAATTCGATTCATATCCATCTTTGTTATTATTACCTGTTTGCCAGTAACCAACTAATAAAGGGTTATAACTCCACTCTTCTCCTACAATGCTAAAATTAGGATACTCGTGCATGATAGCCCCTGCCCAGTTACTCATAAAATCTTTATCAGGATAAGGATAGGTGTCTTGGCGAATGCCTCCTAATCCTAAAGTCTCTATCCACCAAATACTATTTTGAATAATATAGTTTGACATAAATGGATTACGTTGATTTAAATCTGGCATGTCAGAAACAAACCAGCCATCTGTATTACCTTGCTGATCTTTATTTGATGCATACAGATCTTGGTTTGTGGTCCGTCTATGATTTGAATATTGAGTAACTTCCCCATTCCAATTCTCTATATTTTCTTCATAATTTTCCTGAAAATTTACCCAATCCTTAAAAGGTAAATCTTTCATCCACCAATGTTCAAGTCCACAATGGTTAGCGACTTGATCCATGATGAGTTTCATATCTCTAGTCATTAACTCTTTAGATAACTTTATGTACTCTTCCATTGTTCCAAAACGAGGATCTACACGATAATAATCGGAAATATCATAACAATGATACGACCCTTGGGGCATATCATTAATTAAAACAGGTGTTGGCCAGATAGCTGTGTAACCCAAATCATTAATATAATCTAGATGTTCTGTTATGCCTTGTAAATCTCCCCCATGCCTCGCATAATCATCTTTTCTATTAATTCCTTGTTGAAGTAATCCTTCAACTTCATCGTTAATAGGATTTGCATTAACAAATCGATCTGGTGTTATTAAGAAAATAGCATCAGAACCATCAAACCCAACGTAATCTTCAGAGGGCTTTTGTCTTTCTTTCAGCTCATAAGTTTGAACCAATTCATTACCACTTTTTTGTTTAAAAACAATATTGAATTTACCCGCTTTTGTAGCTCCATAAATCTCTAAATCTAAGAATAAGTAATTAGGACTATCAGCGGTGTAAAATTTATCTAAGTTTACTCCTAAATGTGAAATTTCTGGTGTTGCGCTACCAATATTTGGATGTTTTACCATGAGCTGTAGCTTCTGATTTTTGAAACCAACCCACCAATGCGGTGGTTCAATTTTTTGAATATCATTAGCTTCAACAACAGGTTCATTTGAAACTGAACTTTCTGTTGTATCTGACTTATTTTCTTTACAAGATGTCATTAAAATTAATATACATATCGAAAGCAATCTTAATAAGGTTTTCATATTTCTAAAGTCTTAATAAAGTGGTGTCCGATAAACCTATTGAGATCAAATGTTTATTGGAGAACCGAATTTAAGTATTTTATATAAAATCACCTACGGGTAGTCAAAAAACTTAATAATCGTTAATAGCCAGCATTAGGCTCAATTGGACCATATGTAGATGGCTTAATTATTTTAAGCATGTGACCGACCAATTCTGGCCTTAATCAGAAATAAATCGAAAGATATCAAACTATAGTAAGGATCCTGAGAAAAACGGCTTTCAGCATGCAGGAATTAAATTCAAAGGAATGAATATACGGTGTCGTTTGCAATACTGTATAGGGAAGTCACGGAAGAAGTCGAAATGCAGAATCCGCGCCTTTATTTAGCTTGGGCCTGAATAATCAAAACCTTAGAAATATCTTGTTATCTCATCACCCATAAATAAAAAACCTCGGACAGTGATTTCCGACTCTAACAAAATTAATTTTTAATAAAATCTACAATCTTATCTCAGAAAAACTAAAACAGCAATTCCTAACAATAATTTTTATTTCTTATTTGCTTGTGCAGGAGCCAAAGCTTTAACGTGAGCATAATATTTAATCTCATTATTAATTCCACTTATAATTCCCTCTATTTCACTTCCCTTCACTTTCGTCCCTTTCACATCGAATTCATGCCCCATAGAGGAAATGGCTTTTACAGGAAAATTTTTGCCATCCCGCTCCTAGAACAAAAACTGGAATCACATTTCCCTCTATTTTTCCACCAATAACTATAAATGACTCACCATTTTTTGTTTTTGCTCTTACCTCATACAACCGACCATCTTCGTCAATTCCGCTAAGCAAAATTCCATCATCATTTTCTCTCATGAATTTTACTCCTTTAACATCTCTTTCTACTCCAGCTGGAGAAATGGCTTTCAATGGAATAATTTTTCCATTCTCATTTACAGCAGCTATATTTATGGTATTGCCGTCTCTGCTTATTCCTTTTACATCCAACGTAATTCCATTAGGATCTTCAGCTTTGACTTTTAAACTATCACCGCTTGCAGATATTCCTTTTACTGGAATTAAGACATCGTTTGTAATTATGAGTTTTATTGAGATTTCTTCCCCATTATGGACCCCTTTGATATCCATAAAATGATCGTTACCAGCTTCGTAAATTGCAAACAATGGTACAGAAGTTCCATGTTCTAAATATACATTAACAGGAATTGCTTTTCCTCCTTTAGTAACAGCCTTTACTGGCTGGCCATGTTGCACTTTAAGCTATTAAACAAATTGGCAGCAGAATAAACGATAATAATATGCTAATACGTTCCATAAGAACAATTTAAAAATCAATAAATAAATTTAACTAAATATAAGATATATCTTATATTTAGAAAATGATCTTCATCATTAGATCCATCGATCCAAGTCATTACAAATCAACGCTTTAGAATATAGACATAGTGGGATTTCAAGCTTTAATGTAGTGTTATCTGACTAAAATAATGAAACAGGAAAATTTCCTTTCGAAAATCACCCTGATGGTTAACTTAGTTTTTGTACAAACAGAGTCATCATGAACAGTGATGATGACATCCATAAAATAAATATTAGAAAACGAAAAAAATCTGTAAAAGGTAGATTGGACGTTTATATAAAAACTTTAGCTTGTAATCAAAGCATAGGCTTGTTTGGCTATTTCTAGTTCTTCATTAGTTGGTATCACGAGAATTTTTACTTTTGAATCATCCAAATTTATCTCAGCCAAAGTATTTGATCGAATTTGATTTTTTTTATCATCCAATTCTATGCCTAGATAACTCATATTTGAACACACCATTTTGCGTAGCGTATCCGAATTCTCCCCTATTCCCGCTGTAAAAACAATAGCGTCTAATCCATTCATTGCAGCGGTGTATGCCCCTATGTATTTCTTAATTCTATATGCACTCATTTCTAATGCTAACTGACAGCTTTCATTTCCATTTTCAGCCTCTTTTTGTATATTTCTTAAATCACTGTAACCCGTAAGACCTAGCATTCCACTTTGTTTTAGAAGCATTTCATTTACTTGCTGCAAGCTATAGCCTAAAGTCTCTACTAAATAAAAGATAATCGAATGATCAATATCCCCACTTCTTGTACCCATTATTAAGCCATTGCTAGGCGTAAAACCCAAGCTGTGATCTATACTTTTTCCATTATTTACAGCTGTAATACTGCATCCGTTACCAAGATGAATTGTAATTATTCTGGTGTCTTGCTTTTTTAAATAGGTATTGGCTTGTTCTGAGACATATTTGTGACTTGTTCCATGAAATCCATAGACTTGAATGCCATGATTATCAAAGAAAATATTGGGAATCGCATATTTACGAGCAACAAGGGGAAGACTATGATGAAAGGCAGTATCGAAAACCGCAATTTGTTTTGCTTCTGCAAATATTTGTTTAGCTAGTATTATACCCTGCAAATTGGCTGGATTATGTAATGGAGCCAGCGTTGTTAATGCTTCTATTTTGGCTTCTACATCATCAGTTATCAAAGTGGTCGTTGAGTACGAATTTCCTCCATGTACAACTCTATGTCCTACAATGTCAATATCCGAGGTGTTTGTAATTACACCATTTTCTTTATCTCGTAATAATTTTGTAACCATTTCTAGCCCAACGTTATGGTCTGCAATATCCAAGGTATTTACAGTAGAAATTTTGTCTGTTTTGTATTTTATTATAGCATCATTTTCTCCGATTCGTTCTACTATTCCTTGACAAATTACAGCTTCTTTCGGCATGTTAATTAGTTGGTACTTAATAGAAGAACTCCCAGCATTTAAAATTAATATATTCATTGAAACGATTTTAAATGCCTTCAGCTTGAATAGCAGTAATGACTACAGTGTTAAAAATATCATCCACCGAACAGCCTCTACTTAAGTCATTTACGGGTTTATTTAATCCTTGTAACATAGGACCAATGGCCAATGCACCTGTTTCTCTTTGTATCGCCTTATAAGTGTTATTTCCTGTATTTAAATCAGGAAAAATAAATACAGTAGCTTGACCAGCGACTTTAGAATCTGGAAGTTTGGTTTTGGCAACATTCATATCTACTGCTGCATCATATTGTATTGGTCCCTCTATTTTTAAATCTGGACGTTTTGCTTTAACTATTTCTGTAGCTTTCCTAACACGGACTACATCTTCTCCCATTCCTGAAGTACCAGAGGAGTACGAAAGCATCGCTATTCTGGGCTCTATCCCAAAAGATATACTTGTATTAGCCGACGAAATAGCAATTTCTGCTAATTCTTCTGAAGTAGGATTTGGGTTTATGGCACAATCGCCAAAAATAATAACTCGGTTTGGCAAGCACATAAAAAATATAGAGGATACCAATGGGGCATCTGGTTTGGTTTTAATAAATTGCAATGCTGGGCGGATAGTATGTTGGGTAGTGTGCGTTGCTCCAGAAACCATTCCATCCGCATGTCCTTTATAAACCATCATAGTACCGTAATAGGAAACATCTTTCATCAGATCTACTGCCATAGCTAAATTTAGATTCTTATGCTTTCTTAGTTCATACAGGGTATCTACATAATCTATAAAATGAGTGGAAATTGATGGATCTTCAATTGATATATAAGAAAGGTCTAAATCTAAATCTAATGCAATAATCTTTTCTGCAATCTCTTTTTTGTTTCCTATAAGTGTAATGTCCACAACATTGGCATCAATGAGTTTTTTCGTAGCTTTTAATATTCGGTCATCTGTTCCTTCTGGTAGCACAATTCGCTTTTTACTTTTTTGGGCTCTTTTAAGTAAGTTGTATTGAAACATTCTTGGCGTTATTCCCTTAGAATTAACTGTTTGTATAAGCACTTCTAAATCATTAACAGGAATATACTTAGAAAAATTTTGAATAGAAGCTATAATCTTTTGATCATTTTCTGCATAAATTTTTGGTTTAATAGCGCCAATTTTATTTACAATGTCAAACGTATCTTCATTAACTGAAACTATTGGCACAACATCAGAAAGTCCTTCAATAAGTTTTGTGATAGATGCTTCAGGCATAAGTCCTCCGGAAAGCACAATTCCAGATATCCTTGGGTAGTTATTAGACATATTAGCTTGCAAAGCTCCTAAAATAATATCAGCTCTATCTCCAGGTGTAATCACCAACCCATCTTCTTTTAAATGAGTTAGATAGTTTCGTAGTTGCATGGCACCTACTTTAAAATTACTAACCGGATTATTAATATATTCCTCTCCAAAAAGTACTTTGCCATCAATCTGCTCAACAATTTCTTTTAAACTCGGATTACCTAAAAAAGGATCAAGGGGAATGGCTCCAACCAAAACAGAATCTGGTAATTCGTTTTTTAATGTAGATGCAACCAATTCAATATTTTCAGTTTTAACTTTATTGGCAACTACCATGAGTACATCAACACCATTTTCCTTAAAAGAATGGTATGCTAAGTTGAAGTTTCTAACTAGTTCATTTAGTGTTTTATCTACACCGCTAACGACAATAATGGTAGGGATTCCAAGATTTTTGGCTGTTTGTACATTTATATCCCATTCTATAATTGCACCTTCTCCGGTAAAATCAGTTCCTTCCACCAAAACGAAATCGAACTTTTCTTCTAGAGATTTGTATTTTTTGATAATGATATCTAATATCTCGTCCTCTTTGTCTTGTTGTTTTTTTTCAGCAACATCACTTCTTGTCAAAGCATAGGTGTCATCATAGTCTATCGATAGATTAAAGTAAGATAAGATAGTATCAATATGGTTATCTCGTTGTCCTGGAGCATAATCATTAATAATAGGTCTAAAGTAACCTACTTTTGCTGTTTTTCCTAATAGTAATTGCATTAAGCCAATTGAAATTAAAGACTTTCCGCTGTTTGATTCTGTGGTGGCAATGTATATTGCTTTACTCATGTATGTAAATGTTTATACTAAGTTTATATTTTCAAATCACAAAATTAAAGTTAAATTCAGGACTATTGATTTTATCTTTATATTTTCCATTTATCCCGCTTATTTTTTTTAATGACAACTAAGATCTTTAGATCTTTTATGTGTTAAAAAAAATCCCCGCAATGGTTGACCAAAACCAAACAAATGTTGATGCTATTATTGGAAATAAAAATTATGATATTGTACACGTTTTCTGCACGACTGACAGCGGCCTAGCTCAAAAGCCTGCAGTTTGAGATAATGATGGCAAGGCAAGAGGTGTAACGGGTCAACTAAATCCGACTGGCGATCCTTTTTGGATTGATTACCTCAGCCATGAAATCAGACATCAATTTGGTGCAAATCATACACAAAACAATAACTGTAATCGAAATGTAGTTGACTCAATGGAGCCTGGAAGTGGCAGCACCATCATGGGCTATGCTGGCATCTGCACCCCAGATGTACAGAACAATAGTGATCCCTACTTCCATGCCAACTCTATTGCTGAAATGACAACACATATTGACACCACATCTTGCGCAAATGTTATTTCTATTAGCAACAATGCTCCTGTAATGTCTTCCCTTCAAAGCTATACAGTACCAAAGTCTACGTTCTTAGTTCTGGACGCTTCTACCACCGATATCGATAATGATACACTGACTTATTACTAGGAATAAATGGATCCTGAAATAGGTATTATGCCTCCCACTAGCAGCAACTCAAGTGGTCCAGTATTTAGATCTAATAGCCCTAGCTCAGATACAAAAATATATCTACGGAATATAAATGCCATAGTTTCAAATACAACAACCACTTGGGAGGTTTTGACAGCAGTTTCACGAATAATGAAATTTAGAGCCACTGTGTATGTTCAAGGAAGAAATCATAAGTAGGTCTTAATCTCTCCGCAGAGATTAAAAAGGCCCCTATCACTACGAGCCTTTCCATTTTCATTATATATCAAAAGCGAAATTACAACTTCGCAATTATTCCATTCAACGTAGCACTCGGTCTCATTACTTGAGCCAATTTAGCCTCATTGGGAAGATAATACCCTTCCATATCTATTGGTACACCTTGAGCATCATTCAATTCCTTCACAATTGCATCTTCGTTAGCTGCAAGCTCATTCGCTACTGCTGAGAAGTGATTTTTCAAATCTGCATCGTCTGATTGTTCAGCTAAGGCTTGAGCCCAGAACATTGCAAGATAGAAGTGACTGCCTCTATTATCAAGTTCGTTTACCTTTCTTGAAGGAGATTTTCTTTCTGCAAGTAACTTCTCAGTAGCTCTGTCAAGAGCTTCACCTAGCACTTTTGCTTTTTTGTTATCATTCACTTGACCAAAATAATCAAGAGATACAGCTAGTGCTAAGAACTCCCCTAGTGAATCCCATCTTAAGTGATTTTCTTGTGCCAATTGTTGCACGTGCTTCGGTGCAGATCCACCAGCCCCGGTTTCGAACAACCCTCCACCATTCATCAATGGAACGATTGATAGCATCTTAGCTGAAGTACCTAGTTCCAAGATTGGAAATAGATCTGTATTGTAATCTCTTAATACATTACCTGTCACTGAGATCGTATCTTTTCCATCTTTCATTCTAGCTAAAGTCTTCTTAGTAGCTTCTAATGGAGAACTAATGCTGATATCCAATCCTGTTAAATCGTGATCTTTTAGGTATGTATTTACTTTTTTAATCAATTCTCTATCGTGTGCTCTTGCTTCGTCTAACCAGAATATTGCCGGAGTAGCACTTGCTTTTGCTCTAGTAACAGCTAATTTTACCCAGTTTTGTATAGGGGCATCTTTTGCTTGGCATGCTCTCCAGATATCCCCTTCATCTACTTTATGTGAAGTAAGAACTTTTCCATTATTATCAATAATCTTTACTGTTCCATCTTCAGGAATCTCGAATGTCTTATCATGTGATCCATACTCCTCAGCCTTCTGAGCCATAAGTCCGACATTTGGCACTGTGCCCATGGTTACGGGATCAAATGCTCCATGCTTTATACAGAAGTCAATAGTCGCCTGATAGATCGGTGCATAACTGCTGTCTGGAATCACGGCTTTAGTATCTTGAGGCTTCCCTTCAGCATTCCACATACATCCACTAGTACGAATCATTGCTGGCATTGATGCATCTATAATGACATCACTTGGCACATTAAGGTTGGTGATTCCTTTATCAGAATTTACCATAGCTAGATCAGGACCGTTTTCATATGCCGCTTTGATGTCCGCTTCTATTTCCGCTTTTTTAACAGCAGGAAGCGTTTCAATTTTAGCTAATAAATCTCCGAAACCATTGTTTACATCTACACCTAACTCTTCAAATAGTCCCCAGTGCTTAGCAAACACATCTTCAAAAAACACTGTCACAGCATGTCCAAAAATGATAGGATCAGAAACCTTCATCATCGTAGCTTTCAAGTGTAGAGAGAACAATACCCCTTGCTTCTTTGCATCTGCAATCTGAGCAACTAGAAAGTCAATCAATGCAGACT
>CAXBGT010000120.1:0-17698 GCA_963975265.1 uncultured Saprospirales bacterium | reverse complement strand
TGATTTGTGCTTTAGACATTCCAAGCATTGCTCCTTTGATGAAGATATTTTCTCTACCCGTAAACAGGGGTTGCATACCAGCGCTTAAGGCAAAAATAGGTGTGATTTTATAATCGCCGTTGAGAATTACTTGCCCATAATCTATAGGGTATATGTTTGCAATCAATCGCATCAAGGTCGTTTTTCCAGAACCATTTGCTCCAATTACGGCAAGAATTTCTCCTTCTTTCACTTGTAAACTTAAATCCTGAACCGCCCAAAATTCATGTTTTCTCAAACGCAATTCAGGTTTTGATCGATTGACCAAACTGCCTACGACGTCCAACATTCCATAGTATAAACTCGATTTCAAATCTTTACTGAATTTTTTGTAAAGATGTTCGGCGGAAAGCAATATTTTTTTTTCATCAGGCATAGAAAAATATCTGTATTTAATTAGCGATTAAACGTTCTAAGACTTTTGGGCCTACTGTCTGAAAAAATATAAAACCAATAATAAAGGCAACAAAGGCACCAATGCTACATATCAAGTAACTTTGAGGTTCATAAAATGTGCCTGAAATTAATATATCTCTACTAAAGCCTACTAAATAAGTTAGCGGATTCCATTCTATGAAAGTAGCGAGCACACTTATATTTAGCTTGGGTGTGTAAACTATTGGCGTAAGAAACATCAAAACTTTCAACCCTTCATCTATTACAGCCACTAAATCCACAGCTACCACTCGCAAAACAGCAACTACCAACCCTATGGACAATCCCGCTAAAAGTAATGGAAGCAGTGTAATCGGGAACAATAAACTCATCCAACTTAATCGTACTCCATAAATCAACAATACTGCTATATTGACAATAAAGGGAATTACAAATAAGATCAAATGAACAAATATCTTATTGACCATAAATACTTCTTGAGGAAATTTATTCATTATCATCATCCTACCACCACTCAATATGATTTTGCTAGTCGTCTGATAGATCCCAATAAAGAAGCCCCATATTGATGTACTGAGCAATACATAAGCCGGATAAGGTATCGATGATTCCCCAGGTTGAATAATGCCGGCACTATTCATAATAACCCAAATAATAACCGATATAATAGGATAGATGACCATCCATAAAATACCTATATAAGACTTCTTATAGCCAGTAAGAATATCTATCCGAATCAATTGATTAACTAGAAATGAATATTCTCTAATATTAGTAAAGAAGCTTGTCCGATTGCTTTTAAGAAGATTAAATAATCCCATACTTATATGATGTTGCTTTGGTCCTATGAAGGGAATGGAATTTCATATTAATAATTAAAAAATAATTTTGTTATTTAGTTTTTATATTTGCAATTCATCTTAGGAATGGTACATTAATAAAATTCGCTTTTATACGCAGGCATTTTATTTTTCAACAAGGCAAAAAACGTAGACAATTCAGAGCATTGGCGAGGCTTTTTAACGCTGTAGAAGAATAAAATAACAAGTAGAAAATGTTACTTTATTATAGAATCTGTCCTTAGTGTCCCGCTTCTTTATTAATTATGATATACAATATCATAATGTGTCCTTTAAGGATCCACAAAATAACAAATACCCTGCAAAACTATGAATTTGACAGAGTTAATTAAGAATTGGAATCAATTTGGGAAAGAAGACCCATATTGGGCGATCCTTACAGACCCAGATAAAAAGGGAAATAAATGGGATGAAGAAGCCTTTTTCGAAACTGGACGCAAATGGATTGATCAGCAAGTCAAACAATTAAAGCGAATAAAATCAAATTTCAAATTTCATTCTGCTTTGGATTTCGGATGTGGGGTAGGCAGATTGACTCAGGGTTTGGCAAATCACTTTGAGCATGTTTCAGGAGTAGATGTTGCCCCTTCTATGATTCAGCTTGCCAATGAAAAGAACAAAAAAGACAATTGTACATATTTTTTAAATCAAAAGAATGACTTGAGCTTATTCAAAAATGAGACGTTTGATTTTGTATTTTCTATCATCACGCTTCAGCATATGCAACCTAAATATGCTAAAAACTATATTTTAGAGTTTATTAGAATTCTAAAACCTGAGGGAACCATCTAAACCAGATATGGCTACTCTTTCGTACCATAGTCCCTTAAAAAAAATCAAACGAAAAATTGCAGGTGTCCTAAATCCTAACTCAAATATGAATGTAGACCCTATTATGGAAATGTATTGGATTCCTATTCATGAATTGGTTATTTTTTTTAAAAATAATAGCGTACAAATATTGAGTATCAAGAAAAATGATTCGGCTGGTGAAAAATGGGATAGTTATACATATATTGTGATCAAAGAACCCAATGTTTAAATTCTTCTATTCACATGCAATCCTATGAAAATAGCCATCATTGCTGATCCTTTAGATAATCAATCTGCTGGTGTTCATACTTATACAAAACAATTAGTGCAAGCACTCATTGAGCATGATACTGACAATGAGTATCTCATTATTCGAGAAAAAATTGACAGGAATCTTCCTTTAAAACAAATAGCAATACCCAATATTCGAATTCCAATCGGTTTTGCTTCACTGCGTCTGTTTTTTATTATACCATTAATTCTTCGTTTCAAGAAAATAGATGCCGTCTTAGAATCTGCACATTTTGGCCCATTTAATTTGCCCAAAAGCATAAAGCGGATCACAATGATCCACGATCTCACACCTATTCTATTTCCGCAGTATCATCGCTACCATAGTCAGCTATTGCAACGAGTATTCCTCAAACGAATCTTGAAAAAGGCAGATTTAATTCTATCCAATTCTCAAAATACTAGCAAGGATCTTATCAAAGTATATCCATTTACTAAACCTAAGATCAAAACGATCTTATTAGGGAGAGATCTTGATTTTCAACCTAGTTCTTCTAGAACCTACTTAGATAGTAAAGGAATTGAGGCCCAGTATTTTATTAACACTGGCACGATCGAACCTCGAAAAAATCTCATCGTATTACTAGGAGCGTATACCTTGTTTAGAAAGAAAACAAAGGCAAAAATTTATCTATTAATCGTTGGCAAAAAAGGCTGGAAAACCGAAGAATTCTATACTGTTTTAGAAAATCATCCATATCGAGAAGATATAATCTTGATGGGCTATATCGAAAAGCATGCATTGATCGAATTGTACTCTCATGCCTTGGCTTTAGTGTATCCATCTAAGTATGAAGGTTTTGGATTGCCGATTCTTGAAGCATTATCATGTGGTACACAAGTCATCTGTTCTAATAACTCAAGTCTGCCAGAAGTCGGTGGTGATGTGGCCTTATACTTTGAGACAGAGAATGAAGCTGAGTTATCGATACAAATGTTTAAGATTTTTCAGAATCATAATAAAGGATTAGATGTAACAGAAGCTTGTTTGGTACAGGCGAATAAATTTTCTTGGAAGCAATATGTGGCGGCATTTAAAGAGATCTAGTTGGCTGACTTCGTCAAGAATAACAGACAAGTCAAAACTTGATGGTATAGAATTAATAATATTGAGTCAAAAATAAATTATATACAGACTATTGTTGCCATATGAGTAACTTATTTATTTTCTAAATATCTGTTAAAATATACGGCTAAGTCTCATTTTGATGTGCAGGGGTTAAAAATTATAATTTTGCAGAAAAAAAATTATGGAAGAATTGCTGGCCAGTTTTGTTAGCCTATTTGCATCAAGAGATATACTGACACACTTTGATGTGGTTAACTTGGTAGATAAACCAGAGCAAGTTGTGCCACTAAATCCGGAGCAAGCTTTGCCAGTGCTATAAAGGCTGTCCAAAAACTTGAATGAAGGCTATAGGTAGCATCATGCAGCAACATGATAGATTGATGCAGGGAAATTAATTATTAGGTGGTCTTTTGTCATTGAAGTGGTAATTAATTCGAGAAGGTATTTCACCTGAAAAATGGGCTGAAAATTTAATCTCTAGCACTATATTGTTTTTGAAATGAAAATAAATACGATTGCTAACTAACTCCAGATGATCATCCCATATCCTTCTTAGTCGAGATACGCCACTTATGATTATGTCATATTCTCCCTTAGACAAGACAGTGATTTCATATCTTGAATATCAATGATATATTTTATATTCTTTTTATTTTTTTATAAAAACAGATTGGAAACCATAACGAAAGAAATTGTGTTAAGAAAAAGACTGTGACAATGCGATGCAGCGCTCATGTATATAATCAAAGACTACTAAATTTTGAATATAAATCATATTACAACCTTCTTTCTTTTTGTTGCTTTATTATTCCAATCCTGTGCTACTTCCTATAAATACAGTTATGAAGAAGAAAATGGGCCTTTGTTTGTAGGTGATTACATTGATCGAAAGTTAATATGCGCACCTGGCGATAATCCATCTATTAAGGTTGTATCTTTTAATATTGAATTTTCTCAAAATATAGATGAAGCCATTGAGCTTCTTAAACAAGAACCACTCGTCGATGCAGATGTTATTCTCTTGCAAGAAATGGATGAAACAGGAACAGACAGTATTGCCAAATGTTTGAATATGAGCTATGTCTATTATCCAGCTATATTCCATCCAAAACATGGCCAAAATGTTGGGAATGCAGTTCTTTCAAAGTGGAAAATAAGTGAAAGTTCTAAGATTAAACTACCGCATCCGAGTTCATATCCTGCTCCCATGAAAGCGAAGAGTTATGTATTCAGAAAAACGGCTACCGTCGCAGAAATTGAAATTTATGGTGATCTTATAGTATTCGCGAGCACACATGCTGCAGCATTCAATACTACTGTAAAGAAAAGGGAGTTTGCTAAGGCATTGGCATCTGAAATTCAAGATTCAGAAGTGGCATATGCTGTTGTCGGCGGTGATTTTAATTCTATGGGGCGTGCAGACATTGATGCAACGGTGTCACCCTTTATATCTTCCAGTTTTCTCTGGGCAAGTCAATTTCTCGGAATGACTATTAGTACAAAAAAACCGATACTTAACTTTTTTCCTACGGAAGCATTTCAATTGGATCATCTTTTTGTGAAAGGCATGTGTATAAATGAAATGGGAAAGGTAAACCAAATTGGAGTCAGTGACCATCTTCCTATATGGGCTGAGATGGAAATTAAGGAAAAGTATATTACCAAATCCGGCGAATGATAGATTTTAAACATTTGGGAAACATCGAAGGTTTTACACACCCTGAACCAAGCGAGGCAAGATTAATATTGAACCTCACATAATAACATAAATCTGAAAGAAGAGGGGTGATATTGACTGTCAGCGGCGACATTTTCTATCCTTTTGGGGGTTTACACTTACTTTTATGCTCATTGATTGGTGTAAACTTGGTATCTTAAAATAACTGTATTATGAAATTAATCTTTTTGTTTTTTTCTATTCTCAATTTTGGAACTGACAACTTTCATTTAGACTACAGCTTAAAGTCAGATATTGTTACTTGCATATCTGATGATGCGGAGATGTTATATTCACACAAGAGCGAATATCGAGTGACAATGGGCACAGATTATAATGTAGGGCCTGGCCAACCACTTGCTACAATTTCAGACGTGCCTTGGTCTACATTGCAAGCGGGTGATCGAGTATTCATACATTGGAAAGCTACGCCCTACAAAGAAAAATGGGTAATTAATAGACAAGGTACAATAGCCGAACCTATCGAAATAATTGGAGTAAATGGTCCATCAGGCCAACAACCAATCATTGATGGTAATGGAGCTGTAACTGTCGCAGGAGTAAATTTTTGGAATGAACAACGAGGTGTTATTAAAATAGGCGGGTCTAATACACCGGCTGATGGTTTACCGACTTACATAACGATTGATAACCTCGAAATTATTTCAGGACGACCTCCTTATCAATTTACAGATGACAATGGACAAACGCAAACTTATGCTGATAATGCAGCTTCAATATACGTAGAAAAAGGTGCCAATCTGATTATCCGGAATTGTACATTGAGTGATTCAGGAAACGGTGTGTTTGTTGGAGCATTTGGTGGTGCGTCAGAGAATATCTTGATTGAGAATAATTATATCTATGATAATGGAATAGATGGGAGTATTTTTCATCACAATACTTATACAGAGGCATTGGGTATTACCTATCAATACAATCGATTTGGTCCATTGAGGACGGGAGCATTGGGAAACAACTTAAAAGACAGATCAGCGGGATTAGTGGTTCGGTACAACTGGATTGAATCAGGCAACAGGCAATTAGATTTGGTAGATTCTGGGTCGTCTACTTTGATTAATCATCCAAGTTACAGTTCTACCCATATTTATGGCAATATTTTAATTGAGCCAGATGGAGCGGGAAACAGTCAAATTGCGCACTATGGTGGTGACAGTGGTACAACTGCTAATTATCGTAAGGGGAATTTATTTTTTTATAATAATACTATAGTTTCGACCAGAATAGGAAATACGACATTGACGAGACTATCTACAAATGATGAAACTGCAGAGGTGTTCAATAATACGATATACACAACAGATTCAGGTAATAAATTCGCTATGATAGATGGTAACGGAACATTCAACATGGACCACAATTGGTTAAAAACAGGATGGGTTGACTGTCATTGTAGCCCTAGCGGAATGGTGAATGATCTGGGAAATAATGTTACTGGAACGGCCCCCCTTTTTGTGGACTTTAATGTCCAAGATTTTGGATTATTAGACAACTCACCGTTAATCAATCAGGGAGATGTCATTCCACCATCCTTGCTACCTGATCACGATATAACATTAGAATATATTAAACACCAAAATTCGGCAAATAGAAACACCATAGGAAATCTAGATATAGGTGCTTTTGAATACCAAAGTCAAAATGGGGGAGGCGATGGTAAAATCGGAATAGGGACTACTTCACCTCAAGGAGTTTTAGATGTCGTTTCTAACAATAGTGGCATTATCTTACCTAGGGTTAATTCTACTTTGGATGTGGTAAACCCTGTAAATGGCATGCTTATTTATGATATTTCTACAAATTGCGTCAAAGCATTTGAAAATGGAGCCTGGAGTAGCTGTTTAAGCAACTGATGAGATTCGTAATTATTCTAAACAATCTCTTAGTTTAGGATCAATGATGTACTGAACTTTTTAGATATATTTTCGAGAGGGATACAATACTACAGAGGTAAGGAACCGATATAATTCAGCAATTAATTGCGTTAATACTCATGGAAGACCAAATAGTCCAGGCTTATTGGGCAAATTGGAAAAGAAAACAAAATAATCTAAAAAATTCATACTCAAATGAGATCTCGAATCACTTCAATATTTTCTTTCGTTTTTAACAACGAGGGAGCAGCCCAAGAGATTAAATTAAACAAAGAGTTTCTCAAAATTGAAAAGTATATATCAATGATGGAAAAGTCAAACGACGATGTATCAAGAGCACCAGTTAAATGGCATTTATTACATTCATTACAAGTCATCAATGGTGTCATTGATGAAGCAGCAAAATCGAATACAGTTGAATTTAATTCAAACTCAAATTTCAAATGGTGGTATGTTTCAACTATTGGCAAAATTCCAAGGGGACAAGTTCAAGCGCCTGATATTGTGAATCCTAGTTTTGATATTACTGTAAAAGATGTAAGTACCGCACTCGATAAGGCAAAATTAAGTGTTTATGAATGGACTATACTTAAGAAAAATAACTTTTACGCACATCACGTATTACTACATCTTAATAAACATAAAATAAAAAGATTTCTACAAGTACATACTCGTCACCATTTGAGAATAGTTCGCGATATTACAAGAGATTGATAAAATATTCGATTATTCTTTAAGATTGAGAATCAAACGTGTGGCAACAAAAACGAGGAGGAAGGCAAGAACAATATGAAATGTCAACTTAGTAATTTAAAGAAGCACTATAAATCGACTCCAATCATAATGGTGTTGTGTCCTTTGTTTCGATCTCTTGAGTTTTAAGGTGAAACAGTCCGCTTCGTTGCTGACCTAAAGAATAAATAAGTCGAAAAATCACTCGATGGTTGTCATTTCTGTAAGAATCGAATATTTGACAAAGGTACCCCCGACTTAATATTTTAGGAAGACTAGTGTGTTCTTTAGGCTACGGGATAGTAGCGGAAAACTCATTATCATTGAGCATGTGATTCCAATAGTAGCGTAGTCCAGCCACATACATTTTACTGGTTCTCCAATTGACTTAATGTTGCTCGTTTAGAGTAACCAAAAAAATCAAGGAATGAATCAATATAGCGGTCTCTGGGGTGAGCCATAGTATAAAATCTAACCAAACTCTCCATACCTCTGACATAAGAAACAGTGGTTTGTTCTGACTTATCTTCTCCTGCAATGCGATTGACCATAGGCATTGTGATAGATAGTCTGTTAGTACTTTGTACTTTTGTAGAGCCTGTCTGGAGACCATTTTAGCACTCGTTATATAAGTTACTAGTTTATTCAAGTAACTATTATTTGGTAAGTCTTTAGTCAAATTTTGGTCGGTAGAGGCAGCACTGATACATGTTTAGTTCAACTGGCTGTATCATGTCATACCTATTAGGTCGTCAAGTCAGATACAGCATGGATGCTATGATGGGAATACTCAGCTGTGCAATCCTATCCCAAAAGTCTACGGGGAAACCAGAGTCATGTCGAATTGGCACACGCTTCGCCACGATAAAGCCGAGATCGCTCTCCAAGTTCACAAAACAGCGGATATGATGTTTTTACGAAATAGGAAATTCTGCTTCGCAGAGTACTGCGAACATCTTTTTACTCCGTATCTTCACATCTCCCGAAGATTGTTATCATCAGGCTAAAACAAATAATATGAAAACACTTGTAAAAATACTTTTCTTACTACTTATTGCCACAATTAATCTATATAGTCAAGAAGTGAAAAAGGATACTCGTGATCGAATGCAATTAGAGGATCCTTACAACTTTTATGATACGGAAAATATCTCAAAAACAGATCTATTAAAAGCTATAGAGTATCTTGGAATGAGAATTTTCAAATTCGATGTGCCAGGAAATTCTGAAAGTAAAACAATTTTGATATTGGCAAGAGAATATAAAGATGGCAAAGAAGTAAATAGAGATACCATTGCAAATTTTTCAAACGAGTATAGCTATTGGGATACTGGTATTCCAGATCCATTTGTTGATTTTATCAGTGAATTTACAATATATGCAAATACCTCAGAAAATAAATCTGAACTCCAATTTGAGTTGACATCTTTTGTGCAAAGACACACAATTGAACTGGATAAAGTTAGTGATGAACAATTCTATCTCTGGAGAAAATATCATAAAACGCATAGAAAGATAGACGCTGAAATCCCATTAATGATCTTCGCCTCTTCTTGGGTATTTCCGGGTGACAATATTCATAGGTTTTGTGGTGTTGCTGAATTAAGTGAAAATGATCCAATGACAAAAGAACTCTTAGATTTTTCACCACATTATATCAAATTCACTTTGAAAGTAGAATAACTAGAATGACAGGTGATACCAAGTGCTATGAGATCAGACTTGCTATCGCTGCGTCCGCTCCATATCACAGAACCGTTCTCTTCCATTAATAAATCAAAAAAATGTATATTGTGTCATAATAACACTAAGGTGGTATTTATTCATTTTAATGAAAACCTTGAATTCTATGACAAATTCGATTTTTTATAGCCAACTTATTATCTTATTAATTTTAAATATCTGTGGGTTTTCAAGTATTGCTCAAACAGTAGAAGTAACATTTCAAGTGGACATGAGCAATGAAACCGTATCTTCAAAAGGAGTACATGTCGCCGGAAACTTCCAGTCGGTGGCAGGTTTAGGTGCTAATTGGGATCCAGGCTCAACACAATTAAGTGATGGTGATGACATATATTCTATAACAGTTGAGCTTCCTTCAGATACTTACGAATACAAATTTATCAATGGCAACGCATGGGGAATGGATGAAAACCCTCCTAGTGAATGTTCGGTCGGTGGCACTAATAATAGGGTGATAACTGTCGTGAGTTCTGACCTTGTTTTACCTCCTGTACCATTTAATGGTTGTATTGGGAGTATCAAATTGTCCATAAATATGACAGGGCATAACATTTCTCCGAACGGGATTCATGTGATGGGAAATTTTCAAGAGGCTGCCGGTTTTGCACAAAATTGGGATGCAACAAGTATTGCTCTTGAAGATGTAAATACAGATAACACCTACGAAATTAATTTAATGCTATCATCCGGGAATTATGAATATTTATTTGTCAACGGAAATGATGCATTCACGGCAGAATCCCTATCGCTCGATTGTTCAGTAGAAGGAGTAAACGGGACCAACAACAGAACGGTAACCGTAGCGACTGGGACTCCTAATCCACCAACGTATTGCTTCAATACTTGCGATGAATGTGACCCATATCTTAATACAGATTTTGATACCTATTGGTGGAATGATGCTGTCTTTTACGAATTATTTGTTCGGAGTTTTTATGATAGCGATGGAGATGGAATTGGTGATTTTCAAGGAATAATAGAAAAACTGGATTACTTGAACGATGGAAATCCGAATACAGAGACAGACCTTGGGATTACGGCAATTTGGTTAATGCCGATGATGGAATCAACAAGTTATCATGGCTACGATGTGACTGATTATTATAACACAGAACCTGATTATGGCACGATGGCTGATTTTGAAGCTTTTTTGGATGAAGCCCATTCTCGTGGTATTAAAGTAATTATTGATTTGGTATTAAATCATACTTCCAATCAGCACCCTTGGTTTACACAATCAGCTAATAATTCAAATAATTTTCAGGACTGGTATATTTGGTCAGATAACAACCCTGGATTTCCTGGACCTTGGGGACAAGGCGTTTGGCATGGCAATGGAGGTCATTACTATTATGGACTTTTCTGGAGTGGCATGCCGGATTTAAACTATAATCATCAACCGGTCAAAGATGAAATGTTCAATGTCGCTAACTTTTGGTTGGATAAAGGCGTGGATGGCTTCCGATTGGATGCCATTAAATACTTGATTGAAGATGGTTCTATACTGGAAAACACCCCTGGTACTTTCTCCTTGCTAGAAGATTTCAATGACATTTATAATACCAATAATTCCGATGCCTTTGCCATTGGTGAAGTTTGGTCGAACACCGCTTCAATTGTTCCTTATGTGCAAAATGAACGACTTGATGTTTGTTTTGATTTTGATTTGGCAAGCGATATTTTAGGTGCGGTAAATGATGAGAATCCCATCAGCATTCAACAACAAATGCAAAATATTCAAGCCTCATATCCTGCCTTACAATTCGGTACTTTTCTAACGAATCATGATATGGACAGGGTCTATGATCAAATTGGTTCGAATACCGAAAAAATGAAATTGGCAGCTTCCATGTACCTTACCCTACCAGGTATTCCATTTTTATATTATGGGGAAGAAGTAGGCATGATAGGCACGGGTGCCCATGAAAATATACGCCGACCAATGCAATGGTCAACTGCAGCTTATGCTGGATTTTCTACCACATCACCTTGGAATAGTGTTGGCTCTAATTATATAGCTAATAATGTAGCGGTCATGGAATCCAATCCGAATTCTCTATTGAACCATTACAAAAAACTAATCCATATTCGCAATCAGCAAGCCGCTTTGAAAAAAGGCAATTATTTAAATATAACAAGTTCTGAAAGCAATGTGTTTAGTTTTGCTCGAGTTCACGAAAATGAGGGAGTAGTAGTGGTATCAAATTTAGGAACGCAAACTATTAATACTTCTGTGACTCTATCTGCTTCTAATTTACCTGCTGGTGATTATTATGTTACTGATTTGTATAATAATCAAGAAATGGGAACTATAAGCATAAACGGTTATGGTGGTTTCGATGGCTGGGAATCAGCTTCAACCGGGTTGGCTTCAAGAACTACAAGAATATTGTTAATTTCAGCAGATAACCCCGTCAACACAAAAAATTTGAATCGAGCAGAGGCTAGATTTCAACTTTTCCCCAATCCGACTGATCAGGATGTCACCATCTATTGGGAAGGTGAGCCATTACAAAACGGAATCGCGACCGTAATTTCTGCAAATGGATTACCTGTTTATAAAGGAGTAATAAATAGTGAATCATTAACTATTCGTACAAGTGACTGGGCGCAAGGAGTTTATTTTGTGTATATATCAGTCAATGGAAAGATAGGGATAAAGCGGCTTGTAATTTTGTAGTTAATAAAAATGGTTCATTTTAATTGGTTTTAAAAGAAAGAACAGAAGAGAACATTGTGTAACCATATCAGACCTCCTTTGGTCGTAAGCTAAGTACACTTGGACGTTCTCGGTCATTAGAATGAAAAATATGAAGCAAATTTTCCTATTCTTATTAGTTTTATTTAGTATATCATCTTGTAAATACAATGATGAAAACTATTATTACGAGAAGGCTTATCAATTTGAAGAAAAAGAACAATATGAAGAAGCAATTATTGAACTAAACAAAGCGAAAATATTTAATCCAAAATTCGATAAAGCTTATTTGAATAGAGCAATAGACAAGTCAATTATTGGTGAATATGAATCTGCGATTGGAGATTTGAATGCTGTTATAGAACTTAAACCTAACAGTATTGAACCATACGTTTGGCGAGCTGAATATAAAAGAATGCTTGAACGATATGAAGAAGCAATGAAAGATGTAGAGAAAGCCCTTAGCCTAAAAAATACAGAATACAACGGGACAAACATTGTGGGGCCGAAAGAGTATAATCACAATAAACTATTTCCTAAAGGCGATAATTATAATATTGAAATGGAATTTATAGTATTTGAAAGAGGTGCAACAAACTATCATTTGGGAAATTATTCTCAAGCTTTAAATGATTTAGAATTCAGTCAACAAGAGATATCGAATCCAATAAGTACACATTATTACATGGGACTTACATTATTGGAATTAAATGAATTAACTAAGGCTTGTGAAGAATTTAAGATAGCATACAAGTTAGGTGAAACAGGTGTAAAAGAGGATATCGATAAATACTGCAAATGAAAATGAAACGACCGAGTACAAGTGCTATGATAAGTAATCTACTTAATTCAAAAAATGCTTTAACACTAAAATAGATGAACTAATAAAACCAAAAACCACAGATAAATAACTCGTCAATATGCAAGAAAATAATTCGCAAATAATCATTTATCAAACCGAAAGCGGAGTATCAAAGAATACGGTCAAGTAATATTTGGGACGAAACATCCGTAACCATCTAAGTCTGAGCGAAAAAAAGGATACGATAGAAATGATGCTTGAAAATAATGATATTGATATATCAGGATGGGATTTAAAGAAGTCTCTATCGCTTTTAAAAAAGTCAAATGCTCCAATTCTTGAAAGAATCCAATCACCAATCATTTATAAGTCAGACTCAGTCTTTATTGAAGAAATGAGAGAAGTTGCGACAGCCTTCTATTCTAGAATAGCGACAATACATCATTATTTAAGTATGTCTAAGAAATTTGTAGCTGAATTAGAAGTAGGGAGTGAATACAAACTTAAAAAGTTCTTTTACGCCTTAAGATCTTCATTGGTTTGCAAGTGGATAATAGAAAAAAATGAACTGCCACCAATCGAATTTCATAAGATATATCCGAATCTCGGAATAGATTCGGTTCTAGTCTCAAGAATTGAAGAATTAATTCAACTAAAGAGCACAATTAATGAGTCATATTATCATAGAGGAGAAAAGCCTCTGTTAAATTTAATGAAGGACATTAATGAAGAAGCAGAAAGGAAAAGGGACTCTCTTCCTACCTCAAAAGGAGATTCTGCTCAACTCGATCAAATGTTTAGAAAGTTTATATCCAAATATGACCATTGAAGATCTAAAAAAGAATGACTTAATCATATTAGAGTGCATCAGCGGCAGCAGAGCTTATGGACTCGAAACTCCAACTTCTGATACTGATATCAAAGGTGTTTTTTTTTACCGAAATCTGACTTTTATGGACTCAACTACATTCCTCAAATAAGCAATGAAACAAATGACATTGTTTACTATGAATTAGGAAGGTTTATGGAATTGTTACTTGTTAATAATCCAAACATTTTGGAGCTCTTGAATTCTCCAGCACATGCAGTTTTGAGAAGACATCCTTACTTGGATCTCATTAAATCCGATCAAATCCTCTCTAAATTATGTGAAAATACTTTTGGAAAATTTGCAATTTCACAAATCAAGAAAGCCAAAGGATTAAATAAAAAAATAGTAAACCCAATTGACAAAAAGAAGAAGACAATACTGGAGTTCTGCCATGTAAATTTTGAAAATGGATCTGTTCCTCTGTCTAAATATCTGTCTTCACAAGGATTTAAGCAGCAAGATTGCGGATTAACCAAAATCCCTAACATGAAAGATGTTTATGGATTTTATCACAACCAAGATTTGGATTATAAGGGGATAATAAAAAATGAAACTTCTAACTCTATTTCGTTAAGTTCTATACCTAAGAACGAAAAGCAACAATGCCTTCTTTACTTTAATAAGGATGGATATTCATCATATTGTAAGGACTACAAAGAGTATTGGCTTTGGGTCGAAAACAGGAATGAAGACAGGTATGAAAATACCAAAAGCCATGGGAAAAACTATGATGCTAAGAACATGATGCATACCTTCAGATTGTTGGAAATGGCAATTGAGATAGCAAGAGACAATAAAATCAATGTCCATAGAAAGGATCGTGACTTCTTGTTAGCAGTAAAGAGGGGTGAGTTTACGTATGATGAACTTTTAGGGATGGCTTCTGAGAAACAGAGAGAAATGGAGCTTGCATTTAAAAATTGTAAACTACAAGAAAAACCGAATGAAGGATTGATAAAAGAACTAACCTTCATATTGAGAGATAAATTTTACGCAAAACTAGAATAACAGAATGTACCATGCCGCGAAGACGATCATGACTCCTTCGTCCTCACAAGGCTTGCGGCAGAACCGTTCTAGCCCACCCAAAGAGAAAAAATTAAACAAGAAGTTATAGATGTTCTGGAAACAAAAAAATAAGTGTCCAATTACAATCGAAGACAAGGAATGGATAGAAAATCAATTATATTGGTTGAACGAAAACATTGTGAATATTAAGGAACAGCCAACAGTTTTACCAACTAAGAAATTTTTCAACTGGAAATTTACTGGAGTAGAGGAAGATGCAAAATTTGTCTTAGATAAAATTGGTGATTACTGCAATGTAAATACTGATGAAATCTATTTAGACTTCTACAGTGAAGAAGCCATAGAGTTGGATAGAGGAACTGTGACTCAGCAAGAACCAGGAACAGGCTCAGCAGGAGTATATGTCCAAGAAAAAGGAAAGTTCTCGATATTTGTAGAAGTTCAACAATTGAAAAGACCCAATTCTCTTATTGCAACGATATCGCATGAATTAAGTCATTATGTATTATTAGGGCAAAATAACTTTGAATTAGTTGGTGAAGAAAATGAATGGATAACAGACTTACTTGCAATTGCTTATGGTTTCGGTATATTCATAGGTAATTCACGATTTGAATTTAGTCAATTTCAATCGGGTGATGGTTGGGGCGGTTGGCAATATTCAATACAAGGGTCGTTGCCCCATCAAATAATTGCATATGCAATGGCGGAGATAGAAACTAAAAGAACAAGTAATACTCCACCTTGGATTGAGCTACTAAGAATAGACTTCCGAAAAGATTTAATAAAGAGCATGGAATATATAACACAACAAAAATAGGCAGGTTATAATATTGAGTATGATGGAATCTTTTTTTAGTCAGATTCCACATGCTAATGGACGATAAGAAATCTATTACAAAAGAAGATTTTGAAGATAAAATCCATTTTCTTGGAAATTATAGATCAGTCGGAATTGAAGTTCAACTACCTCTCTGGAGTTACTCATGAATTAATCTTACAAATAGAAAGATCAAACAAAACTGAATTAGTAAAATTCTCCACAAGCAGCGGTAAAGCACAAATTATACGGTATTTCAAAATGCGGAAAATTATGCAAGGATAACAACTTGAAAATTTAGTTGAGCCTTTAAAAGCGGTTTGTAGATTATCAAGATACAAAGCTAATTCAGAATCGTAAATCACAAAAGGTGAATTTAACGCCCAATTTGAGGTGATTTGCTAAATCCAAAATTCACAGTAATTTTAAACTAGAATAAACCGAAGCTCAAAAAATGCTTTCCTATTATTAATCTGGCAATATCCAACTGAAACACAATATCCGTCAATTGCGATCTGTGTTTTGATTAAATTATTGTGCATGACGGGGATCGTGTTCCTTTGTGTTACTTACCACCAAAAGACCAAAACTTAAGAAGTCAAATCCAAAGCAATAAAACCGATCTAAAAAGAAAATAAAAACACTTGGGTTATTAGTAGGAAGCCCAGTTGTAGAGTTAGCTTTGCCACACTCTATCTTCTGTAACCCAGTAAGAAATGAATTAGATTCAGTCGCGATTTATAAAGGAAAGACAATCAAGTCGATCTCAAATTCATTTCTTTTCTCATTTACTTCCCAAGCGCTACGGAGTTTTATTTTTTTTCTTAAAATAAAACTTGTATTCATGACAAAGCACCTTTATTTATTAATAATTATGTTATGTTCAATATTTGGATTTGGACAAAATGTGGGAATAGGCACTGATAATCCCAGTGAGAAGTTAGAAGTGGAAGGGGGCATAAAAGCGGACTCTCTAGACGTACAATCAGGGCTGATCAAGAATGTAGCTGATCCCATATCTGCCCAGGATGCAGCGACGAAGGCGTATGTGGATATATTAGAAGCCCAAATATTTGAATTGCAATTGGACATTGGGATTAAAGCTCAAGACATAGATGGTAATATTTATTCAACTGTCAAGATCGGAGACCAGAGATGGATGGCTGAAAACCTCAATGTAGGTGCAATGATAGTGGGTAGTGGCAACCAAATCGATAATGCTATAATTGAAAAATATTGTTACGATAATATTACAGCCAACTGCGACATTTACGGTGGTCTTTATCAGTGGAATGAGATGATGCAATATGTAACTACGGAAGGCACACAAGGTGTATGCCCAACAGGTTGGCACTTGCCCACGGATGCTGAATGGAAAACCTTAGAAATAGAATTGGGTATGACACAATCTGAAGCCGATGGTACAGGTTCTCGCGGTACAGATCAAGGTAGTCAGCTTGGTGGTAATGAACCTCTGTGGACGAATGATGCCCTTGATCAGAATGCTAATTTTGGTAGTAGTGGATTTGAAGGTCTCCCTGGGGGCATCCGCAATATCTCGGGTTCGTTCGTCCATCAGTCCAACCTCGTCGACTTCTGGTCGTCCAGTCAGTCTGGCGACAATGCTTGGCACCGGGGCCTGGACTACAACGATCTTAAGGTCGGCCGCTACGACAGCATTAAGTCGCTCAGCTTCTCAGTCCGTTGTGTGCAGGATTGACCATTTTGCAATTTGACTATTTCCATAGCTATCCCGAAGGGTAGCTATGGCTTCTGCCGCCACAGGCGGACGATTTTTTTTTAAAAATTGAAGAGATTGAAAATAAGAGAACTAAGTAAGCATCCGTCCAACTACATATTACCAGAAATTTAATACTTAAATTCTCCGATGCTTGCGTCGGGGTCATAAAAAGATGTTTTTGC
>CAXBGT010000119.1:0-17701 GCA_963975265.1 uncultured Saprospirales bacterium | reverse complement strand
ATTCTACTTTAGAAATATAGAAGAATTTATTATATCAAAAATCACAAGCCCTCACCAATCCATAGCCATTTTCTTGCAATAAGTCAAAAAACTCTAAACCTATCAGCTGGGTTTTTACAAAATAAATTATCTAAAATCAAAAAACCAACCATTACAATTATGTAATGATTGGTTCAATATTTCCTATTCTATATTGTAATCTAGAATTTTACTTTTCCTCTTCTCCCATATCGAAGTCATTTAGAAATCCAGTATCGAACATACCAGCGTTAAATCTTTCGTCTATCATTAATTTTTGATGGAAAGGAATTGTTGTTTTGATGCCTTCTATTATAAATTCATCCAATGCTCTTCGCATTTTCAAGATTGCTTCTTCTCTAGTTTGTGCTTTCACGATCAACTTGGCGATCATAGAATCATAATATGGTGGAACTGAATACCCCGCATAAACATGCGTATCAACTCTTACACCATGGCCTTTTGCACTATGAAACGACCTGATATGTCCAGGACACGGTCTGAAATCATTGTACGGATCCTCAGCATTGATTCTACATTCAATTGCGTGCATAGTTGGGATTCTACTATCTCCCTCAATAGGAATTCCAAAGGCCACTTTGATTTGTTCTTTTATGAGATCATGATCGATAACTTCCTCTGTAACACAGTGCTCTACTTGGATTCTTGTATTCATTTCCATGAAAAAGAAGTTTCTATGCTTATCCACTAAAAACTCAACTGTTCCTACGCCTTCATATTTTATAGCTTCTCCCGCTTTTATCGCTGCGGCACCCATTCTTTCCCTTAAGTCATCCGTCATGAACGGAGATGGGCATTCTTCGACCAACTTCTGGTGTCTTCGCTGGATTGAGCAATCTCTTTCTGATAAGTGAATTACTTTACCATCTTGATCACCTATGATTTGGATTTCAATGTGTCTTGGCTCTTCTACAAACTTCTCGGCATACATACCATCGTTACCAAACGCAGCTTTTGCTTCTTGTCTAGCACTATTCCATTGCGTTTCGAAATCCTCCTCGCTTTTTACGATTCGCATTCCTTTACCACCTCCACCGGCTGTGGCCTTTATCATTACCGGGTAACCAATTTTCTTACAAACGGCATGACCTTCTTTGATATCCTTTATCAATCCATCTGAACCAGGTACTACTGGCACCCCAGCCTTGATCATTGTCTCTTTAGCGGTTACCTTATCACCCATCTTACGGATCATATCTGGAGAAGGGCCGATGAATTTTACACCATACTCTTGGCAGATCTCAGCAAAATCCGCATTCTCAGCCAAGAAACCATATCCTGGATGCACTGCATCCGCATTTGTGATTTCGACCGCTGCCATGATTTTTGGTACAGAAAGATAAGATTCAGCTGACGATGGAGGACCGATACATACTGCTTCATCAGCAAATCTTACGTGCAAACTATCTTTATCAGCGGTACTATAAACAGCTACTGTTTTTATACCCATCTCTTTGCAAGTACGGATTACACGTAGCGCTATCTCACCTCTATTAGCTATTAATATTTTATTAAACATGTTGTCTTAGTTTTGGTACTTGGAGTGTAAAGCATTTCTAAATGTATCCATCATTGACCAATCAAATATAGCTGATCATACAGAAGTAAGTACAATTAGAAACTACCCCTATAGGAATAATCTGCAACTAGCAGTATCCTCTATTAATATAAGGCTTGCCTACTTTGAGTCAAGACTTGTATTTCGTTTGAAATCAACTAGGATCTACTAGGAATAATACTTGATCGTATTCAACTGGTGCCGCATCTTCTACCATCACTTTCACGATCGTACCACTTACTTCACTTTCGATTTCATTGAACAACTTCATAGCTTCTACTATACAAACTGTATCTCCTTTTTCGATAGAATCCCCTACTTTTGCATAAACTGGCTTGTCCGGAGATGCAGACCTATAGAAAGTTCCTACTATCGGCGATTTAACCTCCAGCAACCCTTCAGTGCTCTCTGCTGCAGGCTCACTTTTAGTAGCATTACCTGGTGGCGTAGCTGTCGGAGCAGCAGGTGCTGCAGCTGGCATTTGCATCATTGGTGCAGAACTTGACTGCACAACTTGAGTAGACTTGCCTTGAAAATTACTAGTACGAATAGAGATTTCGAAATCATTATCCTTTAGTTTTACTTCAGCAAGGTCAGTTTTGTTGACCAATTTGATTAGGTCTGTTATTTCTTTATAATTCATTGGGTTGGAATTTTTATGCTTTTACTCTTTCTACATATCCTCTTGATGCAGAATCAATTTTGATCAAGTCACCTTCATTGATAAAAATAGGAACTTTTATCTCAGCTCCCGTCTCTACAGTTGCCGGTTTTGAAGCATTAGTTGCAGTGTTTCCTCTTACCCCAGGCTCAGTATATGTAACCTTTAATGTGATATATTGAGGTAGATCAATAGTCAATGGCGAATTATTATCTGCGTGGAATAAGATTTCCACATCGCTCCCTTCCTTCATTAGATCCGAATTATCAATCATCTCTCTTTGAATATTTACCTGATTGAACGTCTCATTATTCATGAAATTAAAACCTTGTTCATCGGGATAGAGATATTGGTATGTTCGCCTTTCTACTCTTACTTCTTCAATCTTATGTCCAGATGGAAATGTATTATCGATTACTTTTCCAGTTGTGAGGCTCTTTAATTTTGTTCTTACAAATGCTGGTCCTTTTCCAGGTTTCACGTGAAGAAACCCTATTACTTTGAATACGTCATGATTGTAAGTCATGCAGAGTCCGTTCTTAATATCTGATGTACTAGCCATTATTTTCTAATTCATTATTTGTTAAATCGATTGCAAATATATAAATACTAAGCGGATCAATTAGCTTATATTATTGTCAAATGTATTTACTATCTATTGAACAGTTCAAAAATACACTTTCAAACTGTCTCTATAATTTACGTCAAGATGCGAAATTAAATTCCATGATGGGAATAAATCTACAATTTTGAAATTATCAACTGTAATTATTTCATGTTATTTTCCATCGTATGCCCATGTAAGAAGTGTAGAACCCCACGTAAATCCGCCCCCAAATGCAGTGAGTACAAGTGTATCTCCTTTTTTCAATTGTGATTCATAATCCGCAAGACACAATGGTAGCGTTCCTGCAGTGGTATTCCCATAGTTTTGGATATTCACCATCACTCTTTCCTTAGGGAAACCGATCATATCACCTACACTATTAATGATTCTCATGTTTGCTTGATGAGGCACGAGCCATGTAATATCGTCGATCGTCAATTTATTTCTCTTTATCAATTTATTGAATGACTTCGTCATATTTGTCACCGCAGCCTTGAATACCGGTCTTCCATCTTGAAATACAAAATGCTCTCTTGCCGCTATAGTCTCCGCAGTTGGTCTACTCAACGACCCACCACTCTTCATGTGCAGGTATTGTCTGCCATTCCCATCCCCTTTGAATACAGAATCTATCATCCCATATTCTGCATTCGGCTCTAGTAAAACACATCCTCCACCATCACCAAATATGACACATGTAGTTCTATCTGTATAATCGATAATTGACGACATGAAGTCAAGACCAAGGACTATCACTTTCTTGTGAGACCCTGACTCAATGAACTTCGACCCTGTCGATAACGCATATAGAAACCCACTACATGCAGCATTGATATCAAATGCAAAGGCATTCTTTATCCCCACCTTACTGCATATGGTATTTGCCGTATCTGGAAACATCATATCAGGAGTGATCGTAGCACAAATCAACAATTCTACTTCATCCGGGTGTGTTCCCGTTTTTTCAAGCAGTTTATTGACCATTCGCACCCCCATATCAGATGTGGCCATCCCTTCTTCTTTCAATATGTGCCTTTGTTTGATCCCAGTCCGTGACACGATCCATTCGTCGTTTGTATCAACTATTTTTTCAAGGTCGGCATTGGTCATAATGGTTTCAGGCACGTATTTAGCGACTCCCGTTATAGCGGCTTTTATCTTTCCCATACTATGGATTCTGTTAGTTTTTAAGTAATGCGTAAGTGTATTTTCACTTGCAAATTTGGCGCAAGATAATACATAATTGGTAATTGCTGATTTGATGGGCTAGTATCCTGCAAACTAAATTAACAAAGTGGCATTAACAAACGAAGCAAACCAAGCAGAAAACCACAATTATTTACTACACAAAAATAATCTTTTTCCTTTCCACATTTTCTCAATAAACAAAGGCGATTTGTTCTCAAGGCCACATGTTCTTTCTTAGTATTGAAATCCACTCGATAATTGTATAAATCTTAATCGCTTTAATATGAATCTGCGAGCGTCATATACCAAGGAGCAAGTCAAATATTCCCATTGTGTGGTAATATGATGACAACCGTTGCTTCTAAAGCAATATTATATTCATTAAGCTAAGTAATCTACCTCTTAAAATTCTGGCTTAATAACATATCCAAATTTTCGTAGTTAGGAATATTATAATTTTCACAAACGATATCAATATTGCCTTTCCTCCAAAATCCTTTAGGACAACAAACCAACAATTTCCCACTGTTGGCAAACAAACCCAACTCAAGCATAGATATTGGAGATTTTGTATTTGGGTCCAGGTACAAAATTATTTTGTCTGCCCTTTCAAGGCCTTTTAATTCCCAGTTCACTTGTTGATAGAAAAACGGATTTTCTAATTCTTGCTTCCATGTGGAATCCCAGTCATCTCTTCGTGGATTCAGTATTGTATACTCTTCCATACTAAGAAAATACTTTTCCACCTTCAATTGCCAGTTTTCCGAATTTCCCATTTCTATAGATCCTGCAAGAAATATTATATGATCTCGAAAATGATTTTTTACGATACTTGTTGTTGGTTTAATTACTTTCATACTTAGAATATTTCATTAAGAATTGAATTGACCTAAAATGTCATTCTAAATATACTCAATTCTTAAACATCTATGATCTTGAAATAGAAATAGTGTGTAGAACCTTTTCAGTAAAAAGTTAATCACTCCTATTTCTGTTTCCTTCAGAATAACTAAGTGGATTAGCTTATTAACATTGTCTTACCTTACCTAACACTTTCCCTTTTGTGCAATTTGTCTTACACACATTGTATTATTATTTTATTAATCTTCCTTACCACAAGACAGGAGTAGCCCCCATTCCCAACTAATAACCTAAATTTGCAGAAACATAAAATATTTGCAAGACTTACTTCTCATCACTCCACCGTTCACCCAACTGAATACTCCGTATCCGGCTACTGCCTATATCAAAGGCTTTCTGAATACCAAAGGGGTGTCGGCATTCCAAATGGATCTTGGGATAGAAGTAATATTGCGGTTGTTTTCAAAGAGTGGATTATCTGATGTTTTTGATAAAGCGCAGGAGCAAATCTCCGACATCGACAATGTCAATATCCAAAGAATAAGTGCATTACGTCAGACTTACATCGCGACTATAGATGAGGTAATACTATTCCTCCAAGGAAAAAATCTAACTCTCGCTCGACAGATATGTACAGATAACTTCCTACCGCGTGCTTCTCGTTTTGATCAGTTAGATGATATGGACTGGGCGTTTGGAAATATGGGCATGCAGGATAAGGCAAAACATTTAGCAACACTTTATTTAGAGGACTTATCGGATTTCATAGTAGCAACAATAGATGATAATTTTGGTTTCAGTAGATATGCGGAGCGACTTGGACGAAGTGCCAATTCTTTTGATGAGATCTATGAAACGTTGGAAAACCAGTCAACTTATATAGATTGTATCACCTTAAAAATACTCGCAGAGAGATTGCAAGAAGTCAATCCTAAACTAGTCTGTCTTTCTGTTCCGTTTCCGGGCAATCTGTATAGTGCATTTCGGTGTGGTCAATATATCAAGAAACATCATCCTGATATAAAAGTAGCGATGGGTGGCGGATTTGCGAATACCGAACTCCGGTCCGTGACAGATGTGAGGGTATTTGAGTTTTGGGATTATATCTCTTTGGATGATGGGGAGCTTCCACTTGAGTTACTTGTGTCGAATGTTTTGGATCCAATAGACAGCAATCCGAATTATAACTTTCTCAAACGAACATTCCAACTTCAGGATGGTGAAGTGATCTACAATAACTTTTCTCTCAGGCAAGATTATAAACAAGCGACGGTAGGTACTCCAGATTATTCCGACTTATTGCTAGACAGTTATATCTCAGTCATAGAAATAGCCAATCCTATGCATAGTTTATGGAGCGATGGCAGATGGAACAAGCTCACTATGGCGCACGGTTGCTACTGGGGCAAGTGTACATTTTGTGATGTTTCTCTCGACTACATCGGCAAGTACGAGCCAGTAACCGCCAAGTTGCTCGTTGACCGAATGGAAGAGATTATAACACAAACAGGAGAAAAAGGATTTCACTTTGTAGATGAGGCTGCACCACCAAAATTGATGAGAGAGGTAGCGCTAGAGATTCTTCGACGAGGTTTGGTTGTGAGTTGGTGGACAAATATCAGATTCGAGAAAAGCTTCACTTGGGATCTTTGCAGATTACTCAAAAGTAGTGGATGTATTGCTGTTTCTGGAGGATTAGAAGTGGCATCGGATCGATTGTTAGCCCTTATCCAAAAAGGAGTGACGGTAGAGCAAGTGGCTAGGGTAACCCGAAACCTGACAGAATCAGGAATTATGGTGCATTCATACCTTATGTATGGCTACCCTACTCAGACCGTGCAAGAAACAGTAGATAGTTTAGAGATGGTTCGTCAGCTTTTTGAATTGGGTGTTATCCAATCTGGGTTTTGGCATCAGTTTGCACTTACAGCCCATAGTCCTGTGGGTTTAGACCCTGATTCGTACGGTATCATTCCAGATCAAAAAGAAATTTCATTTGCTAATAATGATGTAGAATTTGTAGACAGTACAGCACTAGACCACGGCCAATTCAGCGAAGGGCTCAAAAAGTCTCTTTTCAATTATATGCATGGTGTTTGTTTTGAGTTTCCGCTTCAGGATTGGTTTATTATCGAGATACCAGAAACTAGTATTGATCCAAATTTCATAGAAGGGTGTCTTGGTTCTGAAGGCATTGTTTCTACAAAACCGTCGTCAAAGATTGTTTGGCTCGGGAGCGCCCCTATTGTGGAAAAAGTAGATGGAAGTTATATACAGTTCACTTTCCATTTAAATGATGTAGTTCTTGAATTAGAAATGGAGTCTGCTGTCGCGGACTGGTTTATTTCAGTTTTTCCACTTTTGCTAGTGCATAGGGAAGAGGCTGTTACGTTTTCTTTTCTCAAAAAGAATTTTGAAGAAATTTTTGATGATTTTGATAGTTTTTGGAATGGTGAAGTGATTGAACGATTGCGTGACTCTGGGTTAGTTATTATTTGATACAATTATTATTTTTCGTAAAGAATTAGTTTATAACCTATCTAATTTATCAATTCCTTACAAAAGCCAGTTATGCATGACTCTTCCTTTCATATTCTAATTTAAATAGCTGGCAGGATGTTGCTATTTGTTACTAACATTTTCAACCCCAACAATTTCACAGAGATCGCAACGTTTTTACCATATCACAGATATTATAACCAAATCACTATTTCACATGAAGAACCTACTTTGCCTTATTGTCGTCTTTTTATCTATTAGCCTAAATGCACAATTGGAAAAAATTGGTGCTTATGCAGGCACGTCACTCATCGTGAATAATTACCGAAGTCAGGAAAACGCCAAGGTGAATGGCTCAGCTTTCTTTAGTCTTCGTCAGAGATTTGGTGGGATGGCTTCTTTCTATGGTGACTATAGGTTTTCTTATGAAGTTGGATTAATTGCTGACATGCACAAAAAACCAGAAGGAGAACGGACTAGTTTTAAATATGATGATGGTCTAAATTTCAATTTGGCGAACCATAAATATGTAAATATCGGAGTCCCATTAAGTATAAGTATGAGAACCAATTCATCTAGAAACTGTGTGACCTATTTTAAGTTATCTCTGATTAATCTATTCACTGTTTATGACAATCAACTTGTGGCAAATACCAATATACCAGATCGATTATCTTTGATTCCACCTTCGATAAATAGTACAACTTCAGGCCTAAAATATTTCAGTACAGATATTGATTTCGGGTTCGGCACCTTTTGGTATATCAAAAAGCTCGGTGCTAAACTTTGTCTAGAACCAAAAGTGACAGTAGCTCAATATAGAGGTGGAATGCAAGCTAATCATCTTCCTGAGAGACAAATATTTAATCCTGAATTTAGTATCCTTACGAGTATGGGGATTGAGGTGACGATTTATAAGGATATGTTTTAGTTACAATGGAGGAAGGAGTTGGATGGGTTGTGTTGTTGGCTCTGTCTTAAACCCTAACCCAGCGATTTCCATGTGAAGGGCAAGATGGCTGCCTAGGGCTCGGGCTTTCTGGCTTTTGACTAAAGTATCTTAAAGTTCAAGATTTCCATAAAGGCACACGAATTTTCAGCATCGAAAACGTTTTTAACACTAATTTAGATCAGCTAACTTCTATCAAGATATCTTTCCTTCATGCGGTATAGCGAATATGATATTACAGCTCCAAAAATACCTAACACCAAACTTCTTTCATATTCGCTCAGCATTTTAAAAATTAGAAGACACAATAAATGGTATTAACCCCAAGGCAAGCCCTGTACCTTGAAAATCGATGCAAGCATCAAGGTATTAAACCTAATATCCCGCGAAAAGCGGGATTAGTTCAACTATCTATTTTGATTGCGCTACTTCGCTACCTGTCAAAACAGAGTTTCACTAATAAAAAAGACAGGAGAATGGATTAAACAATATCAAATACCAATATTATCTTCCGCTTTTTTGATCACTTCACTTTCTAGTCTATCTCTATAAAAGGCAGGCTCGCCACTGTTGGTTTCAACAGGATGATTTAATGCTCTTTCATCTCCTACCACACTTACTTCTTCGTATGTGTCAGAAATCTCAGTTGTGAAACTAGAAGAAGAGACAAAACATTGCCCAGTGATATTTGTACTTCTTAACTGGGTAGTAACTTGTGCTGTTACAGTTATTATTTTAGTAATTATAGTGGCTTCTATTTTAGCCATAATGGGAATGTACGTCGTATTTCCTGACGTATCAGTAACAGATTCTTGACCTGTTTCGATTGTTTTTGTTTGGACATCTTCATCATCATTTTCTGAAGTGGAAAACGAAACAAACCCATGATCGATACTTATATCACAATCTGGCTTAAATCCGGCATCTCGTGGCAAAGGTTCTAAGAATAATCTCCCTCCTATATTTCCATAATCAGAAACGTAGTAGACTATCCCATTTTGATATGCATCTTCCTTGTCGTCAGCTAGATTAGGAAAGAAACTTTGCCCTTCAAATTTTTCACATTCTACGAAACTGAAGTAGGCATTCCTGGCATCCACTTTCTGTTCTTGATTGTAATAATCATCTAGATAATCATGGCCTTTATCGTAGTAATGTTCTACTATTTGGTAGTCAATATCTTTTTTCACACTGCACAGCTCATCATAGGGTTCATTTATCATACCTTTCAATAGAATGTTCGCTCTACCTACTTCCTCAAGTGCTTGATACAATTTTGTTTGAGTGTTGATCCAATCTTTTACATTCCCACCTTGCGATTTGATCACGGCATATCTTAACGCTGACGCAACCTTTATGTCCACAGACTTCTCTATCACTGTTATATTCTGATCAATATCTTTGCCTTTTTTCACTTCTTTCACAGCCTTATCAAAGGCTTGATTGTAACTTCCGTTTTCTAATAATTCAGCTGGAGATTTGCATGATTCAAAGCAAAGTAATAGTAATCCAAAATAGAAGAGCTTCATAAACTTACTTGTAATTGATATAAATGGTCTTGTAATTTAAAAATATAAAGGCAATCTCCTGTATAGACTCTTAACCTTAACAAAAATTTAGACACTACTCTTAACTTTCACAGCTTTACTTCGACTAGAATTAATAAAATATACGCCTGTCAACAAAACTAGTGCTGCTACAATCGCTTGATTTGTTATGACTTCATCGAGTATCCACCACCCTAATAACATAGCTACAATAGGATTGATATAAGTGCTAGTCGCTACTTTCTCTGGCGAGACAGTAAGTAACAGATAGTTAAATGAAGTAAAAGCTACAATACTTCCAAAGGTTATCAAATAGATCATACCATAAATGGCTTTATCACTCATGGTAAAGATACCGGCGGAAGGCTCGTTCAAAACAAAACTTAATATGAGCATCATCCCTCCACCAAAAAGCATTTGATAACCAGACTTAATAAATGAGTTCTTAGGAAAGTCTGCTTTCGAAACGAAAATACTTCCATAACCCCAGCATACTAAAGCAATGAATACAGCTCCTATCCCCCACCATTTATCAGGCCCAGCATTTACATCTCCCTGGCTTACCAGGAGGTAAATACCAAGTATACCCAATGCTACTCCTATCATAGATTTCAAATAAATGGGCTTCTTTTCCATAAAATAAAGCATAATAATAAGTATTAATGGCTGTGCAGAGATCAGTAGCGCTTCAAGACTGCTGTCAATAAATTGTAACGCCCAAACGGCACACCCATTTCCAACGGTAAGAAAAAGAAATCCTGCAAATGCACTGTTTATCAACTGTTTTTTGCTTGCAGAACCTAACTTTCCACGGACCGCTGCAATCCCAAAAATGATAATTGCTGCAGTCACAAAACGAATGCCCGCGAACAAAAATGGAGGCAGCTCTGCAACTAATATCTTATTAAACAAATACGTGGAACCCCAAATGAGATATATCGAAATAAACGCCGCTATAACAAGTGGTAAGTTTTGATTCTTTGAGGATTCCATATCATGATTTACACAACAAAGATTAACAAAAGATTCATCAATTGATCCTTAATTTAGTCATTAATTTTGAAGAATTATTATTTATAATTAGCATAATTTAGTCCCGCTGAAAATAGAAATAACAAAACATATTACAGCTTTCCATAAATCATTGATTTACTATTAATTAGAGCAAAATAAGGTCAACTCACAAATTCGCTTGGTAATTCGGTCTAATCTTGGTATTTTTGGAGTTGTAATAAATTGACACCCATTGAAACAACTGATTCTAATATTAACTTTCACAATTCTATTCTTTGCAGGATATGGTCAGAGTTGCGAGGTTGGAGGATCATTTTTTTCAACTTTCGAAGATATTCAATTGATATTGGATGAAAATAATTGTGGAAGTTGTCACGCTAATGGAAGGTCAGAAGCCAATTGGAATTACGACTCATATACATTATTTACTAGGAATGGTGACTGTAATCAGCAGGTAATTATTCATGGAAATGCATCTGACAGCTATTTATACGATGTGATAACTGGCTCAGATAAGCTATGTAGCGAATCTACATCTATTCATAAACTATCAGAAACTGACTTAGACAAAATAGAAACTTGGATAAATCAGGGTGCGACTGAGTATTGTCTTCCACTGTATCCTGAAGTCACGGCTATTTTCGATTTAAATAATTGTCAAAGCTGTCATAAACAGAATAGCGGACTATGGGCTTACAATACTTACCAAGGCATCTTAGGGTTTAATACTGATAATAATTGTGAAGAAACAAAGACCGTGGTAATCGGTAATGCAGATTTGAGCCTGCTATATGATAAAATTAATAATGATGGCTATGTCGTGTGCGGCGAATCAATGAATGGTGAATTCTCCCCTTTGACAGATTTAGAAATAGCAAAAATTCGTGATTGGATAAATGGGGGAGCTACAGAATCAACATCAGCCCTTCCCGTAGTAATATCTAGTTTTGAATCTAAAGAAGCGGATATGTCGATCATCCTCACCTGGCTTACTGAAATAGAAATAGGCACAGACAAATTTGTAGTCGAGCACAGTTCTACAGGAAGAGGATTCGAAGAAATAGCTGAAGTGAAGTCAACAGGCTCAAGTGGCTCCTCTTCCAGCTATACATACATGCACGAGACTCCCTCTTTTGGAGAAAATTACTATAGATTAAAAATGGTTGATCTTGATGGATCTTTTAATTACTCAAATATTAGACTTACAAGGCTAGAAGTAGAAACTGCGGAAATGATTGTGTCTCCTAATCCTGCCATGAGTACCGACAGACTTAAAGTAAGATGGTATCCTAGAAAAGGACAAGAGCAAGCATATCTTAATATCCTGGATCCAAATGGAAAGAACCTTCATAAGAAAATTATATTTGAGGGGACTAATTATGTGAGACTCCCTACTCTAATCGAAGGGATTTATTATGTATTGATCGAAGATTATTTCGGGGGCTTCTTATTAGAAAGAGTAGTGATAATTAACTAATCTTACACTTTCAAACTACACAACACAAAATATACTAAATGGATAGTACTACGATATACGGAAGGAATCCTGTTACAGAAGCCTTGGAGAAAGGTAAAAAAATCGAAAAAGTATTTTTACAGAATAATCTTACTGGAGATTTCGAAGTACAAGTCCGTAATGCTTGCGAAGAAAGAAACATCCCACTAACAAAAGTGCCCCCTAGAAAACTTAATGATCTAAGTCGGAGTCATAACCACCAAGGCATAGTGGCTTATATATCACCTGTAATCTACACAACTGTCGATAAATTAGTACCTCAACTGAAATCAGAAGGTAAAATTCCTTTATTGATGGTCTTGGATGGTATAACTGATGTAAGAAACATGGGTGCCATCGCTAGGTCTGCAAAGGTATTCGGCGCGCATGCTATTGTCGTACCCGCAAAAGGATCTGCAAGAGTAAGTGAGGAGATGGTTAAGTCTTCTGCAGGCGCTATATTAGATATTGCCATCTGCAGAGAGAATAGTATTCCAATAGCATTAGAGTCGCTTCAGATGATGGATGTAAAAGTTTACGCTTCTGATATCAATTCAACCAAAACGATTGCCGAACAAGACTTAAAAGGACCTACTGCAATCGTCATGGGTTCTGAAGATAAAGGGGTAAGCCGAAAGGCTATTCAGATAGCTGATGATACTATTAAGATTCCACAAGTAGATAGCTTCGATTCCTTGAATGTTAGTGTAGCAGCTGGTATCATTTTATATGAAGTACTACTCCAAAGAGTGTAAGAGCGCAAACGAAAACCAATGATACGCCCATGAATGACTCATTCAAAACTTTATCAAAATTAAAAGAGCTGGATGGGCAAAGGGAAGAATATAAAGCAAAGAAAGATCAGTGGCTCCCAGCTTATATACTAGTTCCTTTAGTGATTTCATTATTGAGTTTTCTCACAGGAGCTGTTCCTTTCATCATTATGGGAACGGCTGTTTCTATTGTTGGTTCTATTGCCATTTATCATTTTAATTATACAGCACCGTTTAAAATATTAACACAACAAGTAAAATCAGAATTACTTGCAGAATTTATGCGGATATATCATCCTGCAATATTGTATAAATACATTGGTTCAAAGCACCTTGCTGAATCGATAATTGAGAACTCAGGATTGATAACGGCTGATCGATATAACGAAGAAGATGCAGTAACTGGCACAAAAGGAAATGCTGAGTTCTATCTGTCTGAAGTTAATCTCGAAAATAAAAAGACAGATGACAATGGGACAACTTACAACTCTATATTCAAGGGTTTACTTTTCAAGCTTAAGTTAAAAGGAAGGGCTTTGCCTAAATCTCAACTTTATAGTCAACCCAGTATGTTTAAGCAATGGTTTGGAGCTATTAGAAAAAATGAAGAATTTGGATTCTGGTATGATACACAGGATGAAAAGGTGTTTCAAAGAGAGCTGCAGTCATTGTTTCCATTTATCAGACATATAGCTAAAGAAGGAGAAGTTAGAATTTCTGCTCATGGAGATGAGGTAATAATTCTAATGAGATCCAAAATGAAATTCTTGGATGACCCCAAATTTTCAATTGATAAATCGTTTGAGGATGAAGACTATTATATCAAGATGAGTCAGCAGATGAATTCACTTTTGTATATTATTGATTCTTTTACGGACGAGTTAAGTCCACTTGAGATTGAAGAGAAATTGAAATTGAGAGTTGCTGAGTATGCAGAGATGAAAGAGCGCTTTGATTGAATTTTAGATTTGGAATTTCGAACTAGGAATATTTGTATTTATCTTGTCCATGACTAACATTTGAGCTATTCATTCTTGATGAAGTAAAAAGATCCTAAATTTTGACTACCCCACCGCAAGCGGATGGAGCATTAGCCAAAATTTTTCCAACATAAAGGTCGGAAATCGCTTCTTTTTTGTGATAAGGCGTTTTTATGCAAAAACACCTTTTTTATCACCCCAACGCAAGCATCGGAGAATTTAAGTAGTAAAATTTCAAGATTACGTATATGACTATAAATTCAAAACATACATTCGTTTTTCCTCAGTAAGAAATTTTAGCTTTTTTTTACTTTTTTCAGCATCATGTTTAAGTGTAGCTGTGATTCTAAGCAACTGTTCTATTCCCGATTCTAATAATGATTTTGCTGATTTGAGTTTATTTCTTAGTACCCAATCTGTAATTAGGTTCTGGTGAAAAGAATCAATAAAAGCATCATATATATACATACTAGGTAATTCGTAATTATTATAAATATCACTCATTTCCATATCAAGTTTTTTAAGGTGCACTTTCACCTGAATAACCTCATTAATGGCTTTATTCAGTATTTGTTTTTTTGAATAGGTCATTCCTTCAATTACATATGCACCAAAATTGACCATACTTCTTAGATGATGCATGGCTTTTTTCAAATGTGTACTAGCAGTATTAGCAACTTCTACTGCCTCTTTTATTTCTCTTTGGAGAAGATGTAGCCGTTCAATCTCACCATTTAGTTTCTTGATGGTACGATCACTACTATTGTACAGTATTCTTTGTTCTTTGAATTTTAAATAATAATCACGTTGCTTTTTCAACCCCTCTTTATCTAATTTTTTCCTATCTAGAATCTCTTTTTCATATTGGAGCACCTCTATTTCATGTGCAATAGCGTTGTATTCAAGTACTGCTTCTAGGTATTCCTGTCGCTCTCTTTCTAGTTCATGTTCACGATCTCCAAGAATCTTAGCAAATAGAAAATGCTTAGACATCTTTTCTAACTTGATGACATCTTGATGTTCATCGTGCATTATTTTCCGATGAATTTCTAAATCGACAAACAGTGATTCTAGCTCATGGCCAATTATGGCAAGTCTCTTTTCTTTTTTATTTGCTAGAAAATAGAGCTCAGCAAATCGCTCTAGCTTCTCATTATTGCTTAGATCATGTAATAAATAGCTTTTCAAACGGTAATTAGCAATAATTTTGGCCTAAAGGCTGTTAATTATTTGAATTTTTATTACACTAAGATTATATTCGCACTTTTAGAAACGTTACTATATTGTATTGCTATCTAGCATTACAAACAATAATTTACATAAACTATTAAACAATGAAAAGTATGAGAGAATTATCAAAATCGTTATTCATGGTCATCGTGCTATTTGCAGGACTTGGAGTATTCATTACAAGCTGTGGTGATGATGACGAAGACAAAAATCCGCCAACAGCTAGTTTCACCTTCGTGGCTACAGACTTAGCGGTAACATTTACTAACACTTCTACGGGAGGAACTACTTACAGTTGGGATTTCGGAGATGCAGGTACTTCTACAGAAGAAAGTCCTACATATACTTATGCTGCTGCAGGTACTTATACAGCTAAATTAACAGCAACGAATGCTGACGGAAGTGACACAGCTGAAGAATCTGTAACTGTTGAGGCAGGGGTAGTTGACAATTGTGAGACTGCTGACAATCTTGTTTCACCTGATATCAATTACACATGGGCAACAAATTCTGGTGATGCTGCAGCTGATGCCTTCTTTGAAGGATTTGGAGGTTACGTAACTGAGAGAATCGCAAACCCAGACCAGACTGGCAATGAAAGCTGCTATGTTATGAAATTAACAAGAGGTACAGGATGTGAAGTTTGGGGAGGAGCAGGACAACTGCTACCTGGAAGAGCTGATTTTTCTGCACACCCAACTACAATCAAATTAGATGTTTGGGGAGCGGCGACAGATGTGACTTTAGTATTTGAGAATATGGCTTACCCAGATAATACTCCATTGGTAACTAGAGTTGCAAATATGACAAAGACTGACGAATGGGAGACATTAACATTCGATTTTTCTGATGATGTGAGTGGAGATACTTACGGTAATCTTATCCTCTACATCACTAGAAATCAAGCGGGATGTGCAGATGAAGTATACTATGTAGATAACTTGATACAAGAATAATATCGAGTATTTAAGAATTAATTTGAGGATGGATATCTAACTAGATATCCATCCTTTTTAGTTTAAAGCGTCTTTTAGAAATTTCAAAATATTTTAAAAACTGTCCCTTCACTGTATTTGATCCAGTAAGCATTCTTTTTGACTTGATTACAACTTGATCTTCTTTGTACATGATTTTTTGATGGATTTAAATTGCTTTTAGGTCATGACAAACAATAGCATTTCTTTTCTCCCTTTAATAATAAAAAATAAAATTCTACAAACCGATGAAGGTGATCATCTATATTATTTAGAATCAGTTATCGGTTTTCGATTTCTGAGGTCTTGCATTCATTAAAGTTGTAAATGCTATTTATTATTTTAAATAACATACCTACTCAAGCATAAATTTAGCAACCGATATCATCGGTTACCTCTCTAAAGTAAAATAGAGAATCATGGCACGTTACCAAAATACTGTGATCTCTCTAAAAGCATTGGTTCTTAAGTTATTATAGAAAAAAGCTAGCCATGTCATCAATCTTGCATAGATTTCTATCTAATTAATAAAAATCATTAATCAGATTTTAGAAAAAAAGTACGAATAATATCTCGCAGAGATCGCAGAAAATATTCTCCTAAATATGAGCGTGTAAACAAGGTGATCAATATTTTATTGAGTACTTGAACAGTCTCTTATTGACACCCCATTATATAACTAATTTCTACGACAACTTTAATATTGAATGCCACGAAGCACTAAAATTTTTATCTATAACATCTTTCATTTTGAGGTTACCAGTTATGATTAGTTTTAGAACCTCTAGTTGTCGTAGTGATAGAAATTCATTTGGTGATATTTGCTTTGATAGTGCTGTATTTACTTTTAGCGCCTGTAGGCTAGTCATCGGTAAAAACCTGTAATCGGATTTATAGATATAATATTTTGGTTCGCCATCAGCATTAAATTTACCCTCTCTTTTTGTTTCGATTTTATATTTCTGGGCAGCTTTCTCCTCTCTCTTGTCATTCGTATAAACTGCATCTGCACATTTTTGTGTTGATGCAAAGGAAATCAAGCCCTCTGCTGATACTTTGCTAGCATCATATTGCACTTTTACTACTTCCGTTCCGTTCATGAACCCTGCCTTAGTTGCCACCACTCCATCCAGAGCCCCAAAGTTTTTTTCTCCAGACCAAAAACAATACATAGATAAATATGTCTCTCGAAGGTCTACAGTATTTGCTTCTTGATAAACTAAGTCCAAATATTTAGGAATCAATTGACCGCTTTCTAAAATTCCGCTACTGATAAACGAAACTAGATGTGCCATATCATATTTACCATTGAGTCTTTTGGATATA
>CAXBGT010000118.1:0-17761 GCA_963975265.1 uncultured Saprospirales bacterium | reverse complement strand
GATCATCTTATCTTTCTACGCCTATAAGAATTGGATTTGTGCAGCCACTATTTCAGCTTAATCCGTATAAATGGGACAAAAGAGAAGCTGAACTTAACTATGCTTTGTCTAAAAAAGTCTATGTAGAAGATCGAGAAAAAATAGCATTTGACGCTGTAAATAACTTTTTCGATTTGTACACTACTAAATTGAGTCTTATAGAAGCAAGAAATAATAGAGACTACCTCGATTCTATAGCAGTGAATTCAGAAGGTAGATTTAGTGTGGGGCGTATATCAGAGACAGATCTTCTGCAAATACAATTGAGTGCTAAAAATGCTGATGGTGCAGTAGCAAGACTGGAATTAGGAGTGCAAAATAAAACAGAAATTTTAAGAGATTTCTTAGGATTAACGAATGAGGTTGATTTTGATTTTAGCCAGCCAGAGCAGATCACTGTTTACAGTATTGATAAGAATAAAGCCCTTGAGTATGCTCGAAAAAATAGAAGTCAAACGGAACAATTTAGATTGTCATTGCTGAATGCAGAAAGACAAGTAGAAGAAGCACAAAAGAATAATGGCCCAAATCTGTTATTGTCAGGATCATTTGGATTGACAAAAAATGCAAAGACATTTGATAATGCTTATAACAACTTACTTGATCAAGAAGGCGTAAGCTTATCTATTAATATACCTATAGTTGACTTTGGCAGGACTAAGGCTCAAAGGGAAATAGCAAAGTCAAATCTTGAAATAACAAGATTGTTAGTACGTCAAAATGAAGTTACTTTTGAAAGGGACATATTGGTCAATGTGGAGCAATTTACTTTGAAAAGAGATCAACTGAAACTTGCTGAAGAAGCATTAGAAATAGCATTGAAAAGATTAGATATCGCCAAGAAGAGATTCCAAATCGGTAAGATAGATGTGACAAACCTAAATATTGCTATCCAAGAAGAACAAGGGGCTCGACAACAGTACTTTAACACCCTTTGGGATTTGTGGAGAGCACATTATACGTTAAGAAACCTCACTTTGTATGATTTTGAGACAGATACTGCATTAGATTGATTCTTAATGGAACTTCATATTGCATTGGAGGAGTCTGTATGGGCGTATCAATCGGATAGCTATATAGATATGTTTTGTACTAATATTATGAAGTTTTCACCATTTTTTCGAAAATGGCCCATATGGGCCATATGATCAATGTTTTTTCACTATATATTTGCCATTTAATTAATAGCTTTTTCATTGAATGTGATGAGTGAATTTTATAGAACTGTTACAAAGTAGTAGTTGATTAAATACTCATTATTAATGTAAAGCGACCTACACACCGTGTAATCTTTTATCCACAGTCCCTTTCGAGTAAGTGCAATAGCATTAGAAAATCAAATCAACATTTTTCTTGTAGATTAAATCCATTTTTCTTTGCTACACGTACATGTTAGACAATTATATTTTTTCCATTAAAACTATATAGTACTTATGAAAAAACTAATACAAATACACTTTATGATGTTGTTTTTCTTTCTTGGAAACAGCAATATTCAGGCTCAACTGGTAGTGACCGGTCTTGACAATGGTCCAGGGTCACTGAGACAGCAAGTTGATTTATCTGTTTCGGGAGATGTTATTTTAATTTCTGACTTAGTTTTGAATATAGAAATCAATTCAGAAATCGAAATAAACAAGGATTTGACTATCCTAGGGTTGTCAATCGATAATGTAATTATCGACGCTAATTCAATGAGTCGAATTTTCAACGTCACTTCAGGATCTTTAACGCTTGGCAATTTGACTATGACCAATGGGGAAGCAGAAAACGGAGGAGCTATATACAATTCAGGTGCAGTGATCATAAATGGTTGTACCATTACTAATTCAAGCGCAATTGGCGCTTCTGGTTCTGGTGGAGCTGTCTTCAATGATCAAAACGGAACGTTGCTAGCTACAAATACTGAATTTACTGGTAATACAGCAATCAGAGCGGGTGGTGCAATCGAGCATCAGTCCTCAGCAGATTCAAGTCTTATACTAACCAATGTTATAATGTTGAATAATATAGCTGGAAATGATACAGCTGCTGCACCAGGCAATGGTGGAGGACTTCACATTACTGGTTCAGGAAACTCAATAATTGATTCTTGCCAAATAGCTGGAAATAGTGCAGCGCTAGAAGGTGGTGGACTTTGGAATGGGTCAGGAGTAATGACAGTCACAAACACAACAATCACATCAAACAGCGCAGCTGGCGCCATGGCCAACGAAGGTGGCGGTGGAATTTTCAATGCAGGAGGGACACTCTTAGTAGAAGGATCAGTAATCACAGAGAACACTGTTACAGGAGCATCGGCATCAGGAGGCGGAATCTTAAATGATCTAGGAACCTTAACAGTATTGAATACAGAAATTACTGGAAATTCATCAATCAGAGCGGGAGGTGGAATCGAAGATAACTCAGCTGCGGGAAGTGTACTTACCTTAACAGAAGTAACATTAAGCAACAATACCACGGCCTCAGCACCAGGAAATGGAGGAGGATTGCACATAAGTGGTCCAGGAAATTCAATGATAAGTGGAAGTACAATAACTGGTAATTCAGCAAGCCTAGAAGGTGGAGGATTATGGAATGGTTCAGGCGCAATGGTTGTATCAAGTTCAATTATAGATAGCAATATCTCTTCAGGTGCAGGCACCGATAATGGTGGAGCAGGAATATTTAATGCTGGAGGGTCCCTTACTGTTATGGGTAGTTCTATCTCAGGCAATGAAGATATGGGTGCTGAAGGTAATGGGGCAGGCATTCATAATGATGCAAATGGCGAATTGACAATAATGTTATCAACAATATCAGGTAATACTTCTAATCAAGGTGGTGGAGTATATAATAATGGATCAACTTGTTCTATTAACGCATCTACAATTGCATTTAATAATGCTGCTATCTCAGGAGGAGGAATTTCAAGTATGACCGAGACAACAATTAAAAACTCAATTGTTGCTTCAAATAGTAGTGATGCTGGAGTTGACGTTTCAGGAAATGTGACTTCACAAAATTACAATCTAATAGGAAATGATGATCAAGATTCATTTGATGGAGAAAGTGATGATCAAGAAGATGTTGATCCACGTTTAGAGCCATTATCGATTGAATCTAATCAAACTGCAAAGCATAGCTTGCAACAAGGTTCACCTGCATATAATGGAGGTGACCCAAATGATATGTTTGAAGATCAAAATGGTCAACCAGTATTTGGTGGAAGAAGAGATGTTGGGTCGGATGAAGCTCAAACCAATCTAGTTTCTACTAAAGATATATCTAGCTCAGAAAGCGGTATAATGCTTTACCCAAATCCAGTTGTAAATGATTTAATTATAGACATTCCAAGTAAGTTTGGAACGGATATTATGTACAGAGTTTATGACTTGAGTACAGGAAGATTATTTTATTCGAATACTGTAGAGCAAGGTTTATCATCAGTAAAGGTTTCTAATTTGTTAGCGGGATCTTACTTTTTAAGAATACAATCAAACGAATTTGTTACAACTCAAGCTTTCATCAAAGTAGACTAATCACACACCCTTTTGATTACTTTATAGATCAAATTGAAGTAATAAATAGTAGAAGTGGACGGAGTATCTTGTTAATTCAAGAGCTCCGTTTTTTATTATTGAGACTCTGTTTTGAAATGTGACGAAGTTGTGCAATCAAAATAGATAGTTGAACTAATCCCGCTTTTCGAAGGATACTAGGTTGTATACCACGATGCATGTATCGATTTTTTAGTGTCAGGACTTGCCATGGGATTAATACCATTTATTATTAATTTTCTTTAGGTCAGCTATCCCTCTAGATCACAATATCTTTTTTAATTGGTTAGTGGTAGAACGTGGTGCCCCATTTGCTTTTGAATTATTAGAATAAACAATGCCTTGAAAGAATAGAATAATAAGAGCCATCTCTGAAGGAATATTTAGAGGTGGCTCTTTATATTTGGATTACCGTAATATTAATCTACATCTTAATCAAGATAGCAAAGCCTCCATCTCTTGACCCACACCTGCATTATACGGATGTATACTCGATTTGAGTAATGTAATGGTATCGTACTGGCTGCCATATGCATTCATAAGTGTCCATTTCGAGACCCCCTTATGGATAAGGTAAGCAGTCATTTCTGGCAGATTTATTGGTACTTGCTGTCTCCAAAGTTCTACTCCATTGCTTGCTGTATAGTGCAGGATTGTAGCTTTATGTCCGTATTGAGAACTAGCGGTGATTATGCTTGGGTAGGTTTTTATCAATTCTTGAAGTTCTTGGAAATGACCACCCAATAAATAATCTACGGCTTCTTCAAATGGTCGGTTATATTCAGTTTTTCTAAGGTCTAGTACATCTTCCCATGATTTGTAACCATACTCGCATGCAATGGTCCATTTGCAGTCGGTAAGATCGAGATCGGCTTCTTTTAGTTGTATGATAGGCTCTCCTAGATGAAGTGGATGATAGTTGTTGATCTCTGAATAAAGACAGTCATGACCAGTTTGGATGCCCTCATGTAGCATTGTAGCCAATGTTGACAAATGCTCTTGGATAGTAGGGAAGGCCGAGTGATGAATAGATGCTCCATAATAATCTATTATCTGTTGTACTATTTTAGGCTTGTATACTTTCATCTTTGGCAAATATTAGGTTACGATGATGTCATATCTACTCAACAAGCCCATAACTCCTCCTTTCGAAAACTTTGTCTTTTTAAGTGTATTCTGTGATGGCTCAAAAGAGTAGTTTTTTGCTTCTCTGAAATCAGCTTTGGTCAAGTTGCAATTTTGGAATATTGCTCTTTCTAGGTTCGATGAATCAAATGAAGCTTCGGTAAGGTCACAATCTGTGAAGTCCGCTTCTTTTAGACTGCAACTGTTAAATTCTGTTCCTTTTAGTTTTAGCTTAGACAACAAAGATAGATCCATATGACATTCTGTGAAACGCATTTTCAATAAAAAAGAAGAACAGTTGGTGAAATCACTACCTAAGAAATTACAGCCTTCGAATATTACGTTCTTAAATCCTATATTATCTAGTGCTACACTTCCAAAGTGGCATTGTCTGAATTTACATTCTGTGAAGTTAATCTCGGCCAAATCAGCTTGTTCAAAGTTGCAATTTTCGAAAGTACAGTTGTCGTAGCCGTCCATGGATAAGCTTTGTCCTGTGTAGGTTTGGTCTTCGAAAGTTTCGTCTAGTATTAGCATTCTTTAATTTTTAATCATGATAGTCGCTCTGCGAAAATATTTTGATTTGAAAATATCTAGGAGAGTTTGTGATTATCACTTATGTTAGTGGACTCATCCCTTGACCGGTTTTTCCACAATTTCTTTGATCTGATTGAGCATGTCCGACAATGTGTTTTTTGTATGCTTGTACCCTTTCTCACTAGAGAAGCCTACTTGATGCCATGTCAGTTGATTTTTTCCATCCGGGATTGGCTTGATAATGTAATTCACCTCAAAGTAATTTTCTGGCATATCCTCTAAGCCTGACATGGATGACCAATAGTTATAAGACAGTTTCTTGAGTGGCTCGTTGACTCTTACGATGCCCTTATCTTTATAAGTGTGCCCTCCATATTGACCCTCAAAGGCTATAAGACTGCCTACCTTCCAATCAGTTGTAGTTTGGGTGCCATATAAGTATAAAGCGATTTTAGCAGGGTTTGTCATAGCATTCCAGACTGATTCTATTGTGCCATTTATTATCACTGATTCTTTTACTTCTAAATTTTTGTTCATGATTTGATCACTTCTTTTATCGAATGAAGCCAAAGTTATTTATTTGAAATTAGTATTTGTTTAGAAATTCAGAAATTTTGATGAGCAACTATTGTGCTTTTTGGCGTAATTTATTGAGATTTTATTTACTACTCAGTATCTGGCATTAGATATGAAGGTTTACAATAGCCTATATTTTCGCTAGAAAACATAAAATAAAATTATTGCGGATAAAAATCCTGTAAATGCCAGCACAGTTGTCATCATTGTCCATGATTGAAACGTCTGTTTCTCGTCCATTCCAAGATATTCTTTTACCAACCAGAACCCACTATCATTTACATGTGATAGAATGCTTGCTCCAGATGCTATAGCGATTACCAAAGCAGCCAATTGACCACCAGAAAATGATGAGCCTACCAAAATAGGAGCGACTAAACCAGCTGCAGTTATCATAGCGACAGTTGCTGAGCCTTGAAGAATACGTACAATCGCAGCGGCCAAAAACCCAAACACTATAACTGGGAATCCCCACTCAGCAAAGGAGTTTGCAATAATCTCTCCAGCACCCGTATTTACTAGCACTTGTTTAAACACTCCGCCTGCACCAGTAAGCAAGATGATTGTGCCTGCAGGCTCCATGGATTTAGAACTGATTTTAAAAAGCTCTTTAGATGAAAAACCTCTGCCTATTCCTAGTGCATACCAAACAATTAGATTTGCTATAATTAATGCTGTAAATGGATGGCCAAGAAGTGTGACTATATTTTTAATGCTAGGACTACTGATTTCTATCAATCCAGATTTTATCATAGTCCCAAAGAGAATAAGAACAATAGGCACTAAGATTATTGATAAAATCAATCCTATGTTTGGTAAAGGAGTACTGTCTTTTTCTATGTCTCCTGAAACCAATGGTGGGGCATCTATATGGATCTTACCTGCAATATATTTCCCATAAATCAATCCACTTGCGATAGCTGTAGGAATTCCTGCTAAAAAACCAACTAATATAACCCAACCTAGATCAGCATTGATGATATCCGCAACTGCTACTGGACCTGGGGTCGGAGGGATAAAAGAGTGAGTGATCGCTAATCCAGCCAAAAGAGGAATCCCATATAGTAAAAGTGATTTGCCTGTTTTTCTTTGGAGTGCATAAATAACTGGAATAAGAATAATAAAAGCAACATCAAAAAATACTGGAATCGCCACTACAAATCCAGTTATAAGCATAGAGGTTGGCGCGTTCTTTATTCCCATTGTTTTGGTAAGCCATTGTGCTATTGCTTCTGCCCCTTTTGATTTCTCTAAGATAGCTCCAAACATAGCACCTAAACCTACTACAACAGCTACAAAACCAAGTGTCGATCCCATTCCTTTTTGTACAGTATCAATAATAGTCGCAGCATCAAGCCCAGCAAATAAACCTGTCAAAATACTCGATATCAACAAGGAAATAAAAGCGGGTAATCTCAACACTAAGATCAATGTCAAAAGGATGATAATCCCAGCAAGTACACTTAATATAACACTCATAGCTTAGTTTTTAGAGGTTGGAATACTAAATTTCAATTCCAAATTGTATGATGTGAAGGACCAATTGGGTCATCTTTTCTTTGATATCTGTGTGCACCAAAATAATCTCTTTGACCTTGGATGATATTGGCAGTTGACTGCTCGTTTATATATGTCTCGACATATGTCAATGCAGAATTGAGACATGGAATTGCAGATCCTGAAAGTATAGCTTGTGAACAAACTTTTCTAAGAGATTCCATACCATTGTTGACGATATTTACATAGGTTGTATGTTTGAGTAAGATAGGTTCCTCTTTCAGTTTCACTTTTAGGTCTTCCATTAATTCGGACCTAATTATACACCCGTTAGTCCAGATTCTTGCAACCTCAGGCATGTCTATATTCCAATTATAGGATTCAGATGCAGCATAGATTAGTTGTATTCCTTGATGATGGTTGATGATTCTTGCAACCTTGTACGCATCCGCAAGTGAAGTAAGATCGATTTCTCTTTTATTAAATTGTTTACCATATAGTTTTTCTGCGGATTGTCTTTCTTCTTTGAATGCGGACTGATACCTTGCAAATAATGCAGCGGTCAATGTGTTTACTGGAACGCCTAGCTCACATGCAGCGATGGTAGTCCAGCTTCCTGTTCCTTTGTTACCAGCCTTGTCTAGAATAATATCAACGAGGTGAATATCATCTTCTTTTTTCCTCAATACTTCTATAGTAATTTCTAATAGATAACTATTAAGATCAGTCTTAGTCCAAGTCTCGAATAGGTTTGCTATAAAGTCTGTGTCATAACCTGCCGAATACCTCAGCAAGCCATATATCTCAGCTAAGAATTGCATCTCGGCATATTCCATTCCATTGTGGACCATTTTCACAAAATGACCAGCGCCTCCTTTTCCTATGTAGCCACAACATGATCCTCCATTTATATCTTTGGCCGCTATAGCTTCTAATGCATCCTTACAGATAGCATAAGCCTCGGGTTCTCCGCCTGGCATGATGGATGGTCCTTTAAGTGCACCTTCTTCACCACCAGAAACTCCAGTACCAATGAAATATATCCCATGAGCGGAGAGTTTATCGTTTCTTTCTTGAGTCAGTTTATAATGAGAATTTCCACCATCAATAATTAGGTCACCTTTATCCAATAAGGGAATCAATTTCTCTATGGTGTCATCCACCGCAGCTCCTGCAGAAATCATTAAAAATACTGTTCGTGGAGTTTTTAGAGATTGCACAAATTCCTGTAAATCTTCATGTCCTTCCGCTGTATCGAGAACAGGATAGGACTCAATGAAATTTTTAGCTATTTCGTCTTCTGATCCTTTTACAAATCTATTGTATAGACTTAGGCTGATACCTTTGTCCGCAAAGTTTCGCGCTAGGCTCTTTCCCATCACTCCAAGACCTATAAGTCCAAGTTGTTTTTTCATTTGTAATGTTTGTATTCTAATGTTTTGTACTATCTTTTCAACAGAGTATTTGATGTCACATTCTATCGCATAGTTAGGAATTTCGAGTATGTCAAACTGTGACTGAAGCAAGTTAGGGCCCATGAAATGATCAATCCTAGAAATCATTCTGTTATAAATCAAATCAAAATCACCATTTAAAAATATCCAGTGAATCTTTTTTGTTATATCTTCTGATAATTGTGCTCTGTATTTTTCTTTAAGTGCAGAACACGCTACGATCAACCCATCCTCTGATTGTGAAATGAGCTTATTAATAGCTGTTAGCCATCTTTTCCGATCCTTATCGTCTAGTGGTTGACCAGATGCCATTTTTGCAACATTCTCCTTAGGATGAAAATCATCTCCATCAAAAAATGGTAGATCTATTTTTTTTGAAAGTGCTCTTCCAACTGTGCTTTTCCCACAACCAGAAACTCCACATATAAAGTAGACTCTAGTATCGGTTGGATCAATTGTCTGATCTTTCATATTTATTATCCAAGTGCAATTGAAGCTGCACATTATTAATTGAAAATTGTGGCTAGAGTAGTACAATAATAGGAAATTGAAAGCTATAATCTGAGAATATTGAGTCTAATATTTGATAGGTGTTAAATGTCGAGTCCATATCCGTGGTTTTATATTCAACATTTAATATCATATTGGTTTATACTTGCATCTATGATACTGAAGATATTCACATTAGTGTAAAGGGACATATTGGGTTGGGGCATTAAGGTAATTTACGCCCCCTCTTTCTTAAACCCCTTTCGAGTCATCTCTCCCCATCCCTTATGATTGCCTGTAAAATGATCAATATTTCATTTGATACTCTACACGACGGTTTTTGGGTGATATAGAGAAGGCTCTAAGAGTGCTGTTTTTACCAATGCTAGAATATCAGCTGCAGACTCATAATTATGGTAAGTGAGCTCTTGAATAAGCATGAAATATATACTGATAAAGCTTGCGAAAGTATATATGGAAAACAATAGAGCAAAGAAAAATGGAAAATTGGCTAATCCTAGAATAGTCATAATGGAAAATAAATTAATCCTCCTGCCTCTACATATGGAGCAAACCACTGGACTATTAACCAATAGGGGGAGCTGACATATCCTAGAATGCCAAATTTCTTATTCATGAAACATGGGTTTATGTAATTTTAGACATTCTTTAGTGTCTCTTGTTTATCGATTTTTTTGTCTGCCTAACATGTCATTGTCAGATGGAGCTTCTGTCCAGCACGAAGGATCAGGTAGATTTGCTACTTCATAAAGTAGATTGTTTAATCTATAAGTAGGTATTCATTTTCATGGTTAGCTCCAGCTGTTCTTCTAACTGTATTATGATTATAACTTCCTACCTCAAGAACTGTTTCTCGGTTAAATACCCCAAATTTTTTAAACTCAATAACCTTCCATCTTTTGCCGCCCAGTCTGGTCTACCCAGTAAAAAGGCTCTAAAGTATTCTGCAACTTGGATTCTACCGATGTATGATTCTGGAACTCTGAGCTTCAAGACCTTTACATTGTTAATAATATTAGCATAGTTCAAAAAAAATAATCAAAAAGAATGAGTGCCTATCGTACTCACCACTCAATTTTGTCCATTTAATGGAAATAGGTCTATGTTATGGAAAACATTTAGCACAGGAAATTTATAATAGATTATCAATCAGTATATTACAAAATAGGTACGATTTTTTAGCATGTTGAGTAATGAAGAACAGAAAACATATTCAATTTTTAACAATCGCTCTTTTTATTTGTCTAGGATTTCATTTAAATGCTCAAGAAATATGCAACAATGGAATTGACAATGATGGATTTCTAGATTGCATAGATAATGATTGTAATAATTTTCAAGTTTGTACTATGATGCATAGTAATACTTCGTTTCGATCTAATTACTTTAAAAGACCACCACAAGAATTCTACTGAGTTTCAATGTTTAACGAACACATAAAAGAATTAATATTTAAGATTGATTCAATATGTCTTTCTTGAAATTATCTCATTAAAAAAGCGAATGAACTTTCAGTAATACTAATTTCGTCATGTAATATAAAATAAATTATGACTAAGAAATTCATGTTATTTTCACTAGCAACTTTCTTAGTATTGTTGTTTTCAATTCTGAGCTTTAGTCAAACAGCTAATTTAGGAATACTTTCTTCTTTTGAAGCTTTTACTGCAGCAGGAGACATTACTAATTCTGGAGGAACCGTTACTGGAGATGCGGGTACCCATGTGGGTTCAGTAATAGGATCTTATGATGGTAATACATATAGTAGTGATGCTGTAACGGATCAGGCTAGAAAAGATTTACTTAGATTATACATCCATCTTAACGATCTTTTTGTTGACTTTCCTAGCACTCATTCACCTACTTTTGGAGGTGGTGAAGTTCTTGATCCGGGCGTTTATTCCATATCAAGTGCTGGGAGTATAGGTGGTTCTCTTACGCTTGATGGTGGAGGTGACCCCAATGCTTTCTTTATAATCAAGTTTAATGGGGCTCTTACCGGGACGGCAGGTGCAACAATTACTTTAACTGGTGGTGTTCAATCTTGTAATATTTTCTGGTTAGTTAATGGAGCTATTTCTATTGGAGCGGGTGCTGATCTCAAAGGAACCTTATTCTCAAAGTCAGGAGCTGTTGGCCTAGGTGCAAATGTTCTTCTTGAAGGAAGAATGTTTAGTATGAGTGGAGCCATAACTTATGGTACGGGATCTGTGGCAGTTAAACCTTCTTGTACCAGTACGATTCCAATATTTTGTGAACCGAGCTGTGATCCTGCTTCTGCTGTTGATGTATTGGGAGTTCTTTCAGACTTTGCGCTTTTCACAAGTGCAGGTATTGTCGGAAATACGGGCGCCTCTGGAATTAATGGTAATATTGGCACGAATGCGGGAGCGATCACTGGTTTTGCGAGTGGAATTCACATAGGAACTCAGGAAATTGCAAATGCGCTTACAGCACAAGCTGTGGTAGATTTAGAGTTCGCTTACAGTTCTCTTATGATGTTGCCAGCTACTGCAGCACATACTGCAGTTTTTCTTAATGAAACACTTAGTCCTGGGGTGTACGATATCTTTTCAGCTGCGACTTTATCAGGACTTATTATTCTTGATGCTGAAGGTGACCCTGATGCAATCTTTGTTGTGAGAGTTGCCGGGGCATTTAATGTAGCGGCACTATCAAAAATGATATTAACTAATGGGGCGAGGCGGTGTAATATTTTTTGGATTGGAGGAGCAGGCGTTGCTACTGGTGCAGTGAATATAGGAGCGGCCTCTGAGGTGAAAGGAAATTTCATTTCCCATGCCGGAGCATGTAGTGCAGGAGCGGGTGTGTTTTTAGCTGGTAAACAGCTTTCTACAGCTGGAGCGGTTAATACTAATACACCTGTTATTTATATAAATCCAGAATGTGTTACTTCTTTGCCTTTAACTACCTTAGAAACTGATTGTGCAGATGGCATTGACAATGATGGGGATGGATATATTGATGGTGCAGACTCTGATTGTGCAGAAGCTCCACCGTTACAAGAATTGACAAATGATCCAGTTGTAAATGTCTCGATGAACAGTTGGGGTATCTCAGCGGTAGATTTCAATGATGATGGCTATGATGATATTTTCGTCCCAGCCTATGTAGATACTGTCAAAAATAAATTATTTTTAAATGATGGGTCTGGAAGCTTTACAGAACATATGGGCGGGGACTTGGTGAATGATCTCTTTCCAACGGTGGCATCATCCTGGGGAGATTTTGATAATGATGGACAAATAGACGTTGTAATTGCTAACAATGTAGGAGATCCAATTCAACTCTATAAGAATAATAACCAGACGTTCGTAAATCAAAGCAGTGCGTTGATCGGTCTGGCAGATGGCTATACTCACAATGTATGTTTTGTTGATTTTGACAGAGATGGATGGTTAGATATTTTCGCTTCAGATTATTTCGGTACAAATTTCAATCACCTGTACCGCAATAGGGGAGATGGAACAATGGAATTGACATATGGTCTTGAGATTGTTTCTGAAGCTAGTAATAGTATTGGAGCCATTTGGGCAGACGTAAATAATGATGGTTGGTCTGATTGTTTTATTCCCAATTACGGTACTTCAAATGTCTTATACATTAATCAAGAAGGAACGTCTTTTTCCGCTACTGAAATGGGTGACCTAAGTAATTCTGTTGGTGCAAGTTTTGGAGATTTTGATAATGACTTGGACTTGGATCTTTTTGTTGCCAATGCTTCTGATCAACATAATTTTCTTTATACAAATGATGGGAATGGAAATTTTACAAAAGTAATTACTGGGTGGGTTGCAGAAGATAAAGGGAATTCGCATGGTTCAGTATGGGCTGATTTGGACAATGATAGTTGGCTTGATCTAGCGGTAATGAATGACTTAGATGGGTCTAAGTTTTTATATATGAATAATGGAGATGGTACGTTTGGAAAAGTTACCGACTCTCCATTTGTTAGTCCCGTTGGCAATTCGTTTGCAATTGCATCCACAGACCTTGAGCTAGATGGTGATATAGATTTAGTGATTTCCAACCATAGCAATGAAAGTAATAGAGTATTTGTAAACAATCTGGCAACTGGTCATTATTTAATAATACGTTTGGAAGGCACCAATTCAAATCGTTCTGCAATTGGGGCACGAATTTACGTTAATGCTGTTATTGACGGCGTTAATACTACAGTAATGCGAGAGGTAATGGGGCAAACAGGAGGTGGTCCAGGTAGTCAGAGTACACTTAACCAGCACTTCGGGTTATCGGATGCTACGGCTGTTATATCAGTTGTTGTTCATTGGCCAAGTGGATATGTTCAAACAATGAATAGCATCTCTGCGGATCAATTTTTAAGTATTAAAGAAGATGATGGCGCTTTAGTTAGCGGACATCTGTACCATGACTCAAATAGTAACTGCACTAAGGATGAAGGCGAATTGCCAATATCAAATACGATGATAATTATAAACTCTGGGTCCATTTATGCGATTTCGAACGATAGTGGATATTATGAAATTTCTTTGCCTGTAGGGTCTTATAATATTCAACAGGATATTCCAGAGAATTATGAGTCTATATGTCAGCCCAGTCCACATAATGTTAACGTAACAAGTGTAGGTCAGGTACTATCAGGATTTGATTTTCCAAATTTGGCCATTCAGGATAAACCTGATTTGTCTATAAGTTTAGGCACTACAGTGTTACGAAGAGGGTTTGAAAATGAAATGGTGATTAGTATTTCAAATATGGGTACTAAGGATGTTTTTGACGCTACAGTGGATTTAGAATTTGATGCTGATTTATCTCTTGCGTCTGCTTCAATAGCATGGGATGACCAAATAGGGAGTATTTATTATTGGAATATAGATACTTTATTAGCTGGAGAAACTAAGGTTATAAACCTAATGAACTATGTAGATCTCAACGCAAATTTAGGAGATCAAAAAAGTATTACTGTAAATATTGGAACATCACTTGATGAAGTTGATTATAATAATAATTCAGAGGCTTTGATAGAAATGATAGTAGGGTCTTTAGATCCTAATGATATTTTAGTCTCTCCTCATGGCGTAGGTTCTAGTCACCTTATAAAACCCGACACTCGATTGAGGTATAAAATTAGATTTCAAAATGTTGGAAATTATCCTGCGTCTTTTGTTAAAGTGATTGACACGCTCCCAGAATTTTTGGATCTTATAAGTTTAGAACTTGGGATTGTAAGCCATGCCCATATATTTCGCATATTGGAAGGAAATATTTTAGAATGGTATTTTAGAGATATCAATTTGCTAGATAGTTTGCACAATGAATCTGAATCACATGGTTTTATTGAATACAGTATTATGGCTAAAGAAGGAGCTGCGAATGGAAGTGAAATTATAAATAAAGCCTCAATCCAGTTTGATTATAATCCTTACTTAGAAACTAATGAATGTTTGAATACAATAAATCTAGTTGAGAATCTTCCAGATGATTTTTTTTTAAATATATTTCCAAACCCTGGTATTGATTTAATAGAATGTTATTTAGTCAATGATGATGTTTACGAGACTGGAGAAATAAAAGAACGAGGAGTTATTCACATTGATGTAATAAGTGATTCGGGGAAGCGTGTACAAATTTATAACTTCGAAGCTGATAGTAAAATAAATCATCTTGATATATCTACACTTGGAGCTGGAGGATATTTTATCCGCTATAAAGATGCTTTGGGTATAGTAAAAACGGGGCGCTTTATTAAACAGTGATATAATGCGGAAAATGTATTTGTTAGACTTTTTGTTTTAATTTGATTTTTGTATCCACAGAATGCTGTCTTAAAAAGTTCTGATGTCATGGGAATTTAAACCAGAAACCCTTTATGAATTGTTATTCATAAAGGGTTTCTGGTTTAAATTTTGTTTTTTATTTAATCTCTATTAACTAGTAGCATTGATTTTACTAGACATAATATATACTTTTCTCTAAAATTGGTTGGCTAAGTCCTAAAATGATGTGCTGGAATTGATGTTATTGAGCCTAAAATAGAAATAATCCAAATCACGGATGCCGTAAGAAACACCTATTAATCTCTTAAGATTTCGGTTGACTGTTTCAGCTGGGGCATTGGTAAAGCCCTCAATAAAGTAGTTAATAATTTGGCCCGAGTATCTTTTCATAGTAGCTGCAAGAGCATTCATGTGATCGTTTTTAAATAGTTAGAGGTCAGTAGTTAATTACATATGTAATTTGTACCTTATGCGTAGATAAAACAGGAGTATATGGGATTATTCAAAGGTAGAAACCTTCTAGAGTTTGCTGAACAGTTTAAAACAGATAAAAACTGCAAGGAATACTTGGCGAGAATGAAGTGGGAAGGGGGCTTTAGTTGTAGGAGCTGTAGTAATAAAACGTACCAAATAAGGTGTGATTTTTCACGGACATGTAATAGATGTAGTCATACAGAGTCCGTAACTGCAAACACTTTGTTTCACAAAGTTAAATTTGGAATACGAAAGGCATTTTTCATATGTTTTGAAATGTCAACTTCAACAAAAAGTTTGTCCGCGAGTTATATGGGAGTTCGCTATGGAGTGACAGAAAAGACGGCAAGATTGTTCATGCATAAAGTCCGAGAAGCTATGAAATCTAGCGAACATTACCCCATGGATGGTAATGTTGAAGTCGATGAATTTGTAGTTGGAGGAAAGGAAAAAGGAAAAGTGGGAAGAAGTTATGATGCGAAGAAGAAAAAGGCTGTATGTGCGGTAGCACATACGGATGAAGGAAAAGTAAAACGAATGTACGCGATGACAATAGATAATTATTTAGCTAAAGAACTACAGTTGCTATTTGATAAGCATATATCAAAGACAGCTGAAGTCTTAACAGATAAATGGAAAGGATATCGCCCATTACAAGATGAATACAATATTGAGCAAATTGAAAGTAACGGAGGAGTAAATTTTCAAAAATTACATACCATGATTCATCAAATTAAATCCTGGATAAGAACCACCTATTCTTGGGTGAGTCCATTCCATATAGATAGATATTTTGATGAATTCTGCTATCGTTTAAATAGATCTCAATCTAAGAGTAGCATATTTAACAATCTCATTACAAGAATGGTATTAGCACCTAAGATGTATCAACACAATTTGATATGCTCGTAACTACTGACCTCTATAAATAGTTTTAATTTCTGTATCCAATCTTGTAGTTGTAGTCTTTTTATATTTAGATTTTTTCCAATTTGATCAGATGAATACCATGTCCTGAACTCCAAGATTGCAATATACATTTGTAAGAAATTAGGATATAGATCAAATAGTAATTGTGCTCTTTGTTCTTGGTAACTATTCCATTGATCTTCATATTTAAAGAGTAGTAATCTTGATCGTGTTAAAACTTGTTTAGTCGTATCTCCATTGGCATGTATTACAGTTTCTAATTTGTAGTTTCTTTTGCTGATTTTGGTATTGTTTTTCTTGGCAATTTTACGATCGATTTCAAACAGGATATTTAGTTTTTCTTGCGCTTTGTGTTGTTCTATTATATGTTCTGTTCTCAGTTGGATTCTTACGTACTGTAGCGCGTCAAACGCCCATTATAAAACATGGAATTTATCTAATATTTTGGTCGCATTAGGAAATGATTGTCTGGCGACCCAATCATAGGCCTGTGCACCATCCTTTGTTATTACCCGTACATCCATTCTCAGTTCTATGGGCATGTGTTTATTGACTATACTGCATATTTCTGATGCCTTTATACTTCGAGCCATTAGTATAATATTTCCTGTCTTGTTGTTGCTTATTATCGTGTAATACCTACCTCTAAAATGTTTATCATCTATAGCTAATTCCCGACCCATATGATTTAGCTTTACTATAGGCACTCTTATCTTATTTGTTGCTCCTTTAGGCTTGTGATCATACTTATATATTTCTTTCTTTTCTTTTCTTTTGCTATTTCGTATCCGCTCAAAACATGTTTATACCATCTACTTAATTTCTTATTAGACATTCCTAGCACCTACGCTATATCCGATAATGAAATAACTTTATTCTCTACCAATTTCTTTTAAAAAAGAACCAAACTCTTTGGTTGCTTTCATGCCTGTATTGATGAAATTGTAGTTGTTATAGAATCCCTTTTTTGTGCCTTTTGTTTTCCACCTCCTCCGTTTTAATCTAAGAAATACCTCCTTGCCTTGCGCTGGAAAACTTTGAAGCTCAACTGTATTCATATAGCCATCTTTTACAGCTTTACCTTCTCTTACTATTGATTTGGGTATATGCTCTACATCGTCCTTTTTAATTAATTCTATCAATATGACGCCTTGATCTTCTTCCAAGTTAACCACCTCAAAGTGCGTCAGTATTTCTCTTGATACAAATAGGCGAGCAAAACTGGCCAGCAATTCTTCCATAAATTTTTTTCTGCAAAGTTATAATTTTTAACCCCAGCACATCAAAATGAGACTTAGCC
>CAXBGT010000117.1:0-17929 GCA_963975265.1 uncultured Saprospirales bacterium | reverse complement strand
GACTCCGCATATCGGTGCATCTACATTAGAAGCACAAGAAAAGATAGGTACAGAACTGGCTTCGAAAATCATAGAAGTATTGAAGGGTTAATATTCCTCATTTAATTAAGATAAAATGAGGTCATCTACATATGTATTTGGCCTCTTTTTTTCTGTATGTATCCCAGTGTTCGAAAGATAGAAAAACTAAATTTTTCATTTGGGATGCTCTAAAGTAAGGGTGACTTGTCAAAAAAACACACAAACAGTTGGTGGAGGTTGCTCCATGAATATTTACATAACATAAATCCAAAAACATTCGGTCTATGGAAATTCACAATAATAAATATGTCTTTTCAGATGAAGTCGATGCACTTCAACTGGCAGAAAAGTATGGCTGCCCGCTATATGTGTACGATACCGCTATAATAGAACGTCAATATAACCGGTTGACAGATGCATTTAAAGTGAATAAACTCAAGATAAATTATGCGTGTAAAGCCTTGACAAACATCAATGTGCTCAAATTCATGAAGACTTTGGGTGCTGGTTTAGATACTGTTTCTATCCAAGAAGTTCGTTTAGGATTAATGGCAGGTTTCACTACTGAAGACATCATTTACACTCCTAATTGTGTATCCCTAGAAGAGATCAAAGAAGCATTATCTCTTGATGTAAGAATCAATATTGACAATTTGAGTATTCTAGAACAATTTGGTAATCTATTTCCAGAAAAACCAGTATGCATTAGGATCAATCCACACATTTTAGCTGGAGGGAATTCTAAAATATCAACAGGACATATCGATAGTAAGTTCGGCATCTCGTTTCACCAGGTACCACATATCCATCGTATTGTTGAAGCTACAGGATTAAAAGTGACAGGCCTTCATATGCATACAGGTTCTGACATCTTGGATTCTGAAGTTTTCATACAAGGAGCAGATGTGTTGTTGAATATAGCTAGTGAATTTCCTGATCTTGAGGATATAGATTTTGGGAGTGGATTTAAAGTTGACTATAAAAATGACGGCATCGAAACGGATGTGGAAGACTTAGGAGTTAGAATATCCGCCCGGTTTATCGAATTCTGTAAAGAATATGGCAGGGAATTAACTTTAATGTTCGAACCAGGCAAGTTCTTGGTTTCTGAAGCAGGTACTTTTTTGGCCAAAGTCAATGTGATCAAACAAACCACATCTACAGTGTTCGCTGGTATAGATTCGGGATTAAATCACTTGATTCGGCCTATGCTGTATGATTCATACCATAGAATTGAAAATATTTCAAAAACTGATGGACGCAAAAGGATCTATACAATAGTAGGTTACATCTGTGAAACAGATACATTTGGTGTGAACAGAAAATTGAACGAGGTCCTAGAGGGAGATGTTTTTGCTTTTCATAATGCAGGCGCTTATTGTTTTATGATGTCATCTAATTATAATTCAAGATACAAACCAGCGGAAGTTCTAGTACATAAAGGAAAAGACTATTTAATTCGAAATAGAGAGACGATGGAAGACATCCTGAGGAACCAGTTAGATCAAGATATTTTCAATAAAAAAACTAATATTGGTCAAGATTGATTCCGTTTCGTATTTTGTGGTCTCTAGTCAAGTATATATCGACTAGACCCCAATGAAAACATGAAAAATAATGAGAATATTAATAGGTTTATTTGTGCTGTTTTGTATTGCTTGTCAGCCAAAAGATGTATCAACCACTGGAAAATACATAACCAACATCGATAAAAATGTTGTGCTTTTTGTAGATGGTAGTAAGTTGGAATTAGCCAATTGTAAAACATGTAAAATAATATATCTTGTTCGCCATGCTGAAAAAGACACTGTACCTGCCAACAATCCAATTCTTACTGAAGAAGGATATAGCAGGTCTCATCGCTTAGCCCAAATTTTCAAGTCTACAAGATTAGATGCTGTATATTCTACATTGTACAACAGAACTATGCATACCGTAGATTCATTGACTACAATGAAGGGACTATCAACGCAAATCTATCAGCCAAAAGATTTAAAAGACTTATCAGAAAAACTGTTGGCTAAAAGTAATGCTAACATGGTCTTAATATCTGGACACTCAAATACAACTCCTGCTTTTGCCAGCACCTTGATGGGCGAAAAGCATTTCGAACAAGGATTTGATGAAAGTGATTATGACAATTTATTAATCGTAAATGTGGATAATAAAGGAGAGAAAAAGCTTTATCAACTTCGATTTAATATGTAGCACATGTAAATACCTAAAGCCTCCCATCAAAAGCATAGTCTCGCTGACTGACAATTTCTATTTTATCGATATGCATGTGAAGTGGATTTATTAATAGGTTATATTCCTCAGGAATAATGGCAGAAGGTACTTTTAAGCCTAACACTTTATTAAATTTAATAAAATCATCACCAACAATTTTAGCTGCTCCTTGAGGAGGTATCTCATTCCAATTAAATGGTGGCTTCTCTAAAAGCTGAATATATTTATTAGGAACTTCAAGTGTCAACAAAATCATACCGTCAGGAATTGGTATTCCATCAGAATGGACAAGCACTTCTAAGGATGCCAAAGCAATAGAAGTTGATGTATAAATCATACGTACTCCCTTACTATTCCATCTTCCTCCAACCCTATATGCACCTTCCCCATTGAGCTGTTCTGCATACTTCTTATTGCTAATCCTGTAGACCTTCATAAGAACTAATTATAGACGCCATAGGCCAACCTTTCTAACTCATCCATTACAATCTCTACACCTATTCCAGTATCTAGTAAACTCATCGGTGTAACATCCCCTAATCCTCTGATTGACCTCCTAATCCAAACATTGAAGACGGCCATGTCACCAAAAATCTCAATCCCAAACTTATAGAGTCGCATTAATTCAAGTAGCTTCTCAGAAAGGTCAATATTAAGGGTGACTTTAGAATCTAATCTCCTAATTGTGCGACTATTAATATGAAGTATAATTGCCATTTCATCCAAATGAAACTCTGCCATTTCCATGAAATCGATCAGAGTGTCATAATCTAATCCGTCTTTTACAACTGAAAGAAAAGTATGCTTATCGTCTCTACCAACATTGCCGATCACTTTTAATGGAGAAGGCAAACTCTTGTAAAATATTGCAGCTTCATTCACAGATGTGTTTATAGCCTCATCTTCTATTTTGTATTTTCTTGTCTCGTCTTTCATCTGCAATCAATTTACCCAAAGATACATCCTTTTAGTCTATCTGTCAATTATTTTATGACATTTGTACTTATTTTAAGCACTATTATGAAATCCGCATCCAAAAATTGCTCTTTAGTCAATAGAAATATTGATTTTTGCAGTCACAAACTTACATGTTAGCCTGATAGTTAACAAAAAATGGAGAATTATGGAGATATCAAAAAAATACACCCCTTCTGATATAGAAGGCAAATGGTATGAACATTGGATGGAAAAGAACTACTTCCATTCAGTGCCAGATGACAGAGAAGCATACAGTATTGTCATTCCTCCACCAAATGTCACAGGTGTCCTCCACATGGGACACATGCTGAACAATACAATCCAAGATATCCTTATCCGAAAAGCTAGACTAGATGGTAAAAATGCATGCTGGGTCCCAGGAACAGACCATGCATCTATAGCTACTGAAGCTAAAGTTGTAAAACTTCTTAGAGAGAAAGGAATCAAAAAATCTGACCTCACTAGAGAAGAATTCTTAGAACATGCGTATGCATGGAAAGAAGAGTATGGTGGTAAAATATTGATGCAACTAAGAAGATTAGGTGCGTCATGCGACTGGGAGCGTACGGCATTCACCATGGATGAGATCCGATCAGAAGGAGTACTCAAAGCATTCGTTGATCTGTATAACAAGGGAAAATTGTACAAAGGCTTAAGAATGGTCAATTGGGACCCAGAAGCGCAGACTGTATTATCAAACGAAGAAGTAATTCATGGAGACGAAACCACAGAGCTCTTTCATGTAAGATATCAAGTAGAAGGTTCAGAGGACTATATAACCATAGCTACAACAAGACCGGAGACCATAATGGGAGATAGTGCTATTGCAGTACACCCAGATGATCCTCGATATGCCGCAATGAAAGGTAAGAAGGTAATCGTACCGATGGTCAACCGAGTTATCCCTATCATATTCGATGACTATGTTGACATAGAATTTGGAACAGGAGCTTTGAAAGTAACTCCAGCTCATGATGTAAACGACTATGAAATCGGAAAACGACATGATCTAGAAGTTATAGATGTTATCAATGATAATGGTACCATCTCCAAAGCTGGACAAATCTTTGTAGGTGAAGACCGATTCAAAGCAAGGAAATCTGTCAAAAAAGAACTAGATAGGCTTGGCAACCTAGTATCAAGCGAAAACTACAATCACTCAGTCGGAAGATCAGAGAGAACAAATGCTGTTGTAGAACCAAAACTCTCTCAGCAGTGGTATGTAAACATGGAATCCATCGTAAAACCTGCTTTGGATGCTGTAATGACGGATGAAGTGGAGTTCTTCCCTAAAAATCAAAAAAACACCTATAAACACTGGATGGAGAACATCCGCGATTGGTGTATCTCTCGTCAACTTTGGTGGGGGCATAGAATCCCGGCTTGGTACTTAGGTAACGATACTTTCGTAGCTATGAATGTTGAAGAGGCCTTGATTCAAGCCAAAGAAAAGACTGGAAATCAAAATCTCACAATAGAGAATCTTAGACAAGATGAAGATGCCTTAGACACTTGGTTCTCTTCTTGGTTATGGCCTATCACTTTATTCGATGGTTTCAATTCAAGAGAAGAATTGGATTACTACTACCCTACTTCTGTTTTAGTAACTGGATGGGACATCATCTTCTTATGGGTTGCCAGGATGGTGATGGCTGGATATGAATGGGAAGGAAAACGACCATTCGATCACGTTTATTTCACTGGAATGGTTCGTGATCAGAAGAGAAGAAAGATGAGTAAGTCCTTAGGAAATAGTCCTGATGCAATAGGCCTTATCGATAAATATGGAGCGGATGGAGTAAGGTTCGGAATGTTGAGCAGTTCTCCAGCAGGAGGCGATTTACTTTTTGATGAAAAATTGTGTGATCAAGGCAGTAAGTTCAGCATGAAATTATGGAGTGCCATGGGTCTCCTTAAAAACTTAAAGATAGATGATACTAAAAAGCCGAACGACGTTGATCTTCTGGCTGCAAAGTGGCTTAAAAACAAAATGAATGCTGTAGTTGCTGAAGTAGAACAAAATTTTAAAGAATATCGTCTTTCAGAAGCATTGACAACCTTATATTCTTTTGTATGGAATGACTTCTGTTCTTGGTACCTGGAAATGGTAAAGCCACCTTATGGAGAAGGTATATCTGAAGATACTAGAAATATGGCGCTCGATATTTACGAGCAGATATGTATTATCCTTCATCCTTTCATACCATTTATCACAGAAGAGATCTGGCACATACTTAAAGAAAGAGCAGATGGAGATGACTGTATCATAAGTTCGTATCCAAAAGTCACAGAGTATGATTCAGCTTATCTAAAAATTATAGATCAAGCAAAAGACGTAATCAGCAATGTAAGAGACATCAGAAACAAAAATGGTCTTAAGATGAAAGAAGAACTTGACTTATATGCTATCAAATCTGATTCTATGACAGCGTTGTTAGCTACAGATGGTGTATCAAACATGATAGTCAAATTAGGCAATCTGAAAGGGATCACTATCACAGATGATGAAAATGTGAATGGAGCAAGTTTCATATCTGGAACGGAGAAGTTTATCGTAGGTATGGAGCAGAATCTCGATATCGATGCCGAAATAGAGGAAAAAGAAAAGGAACTAGAATATCAAATAGGATTTGTAGGAAGTATCAGCAAAAAACTGTCCAATGATCGATTTGTAAATAATGCTCCTGAAGCTGTAGTTGCCAATGAACGTAAAAAAATGGCTGATGGTGAAGCAAGAACCAAAATACTAACAGAAGAATTAGAGAGATTAAAAGGTATGAAATAAAATCTCTTTCTACTTATAAAAAATAGCCCTCAATACAGTATTTTGTATCGAGGGCTTTTTTATTTTGCAGTAATCTCTTTAACTTTAAGAGAGTAGTAACTCTAACTTATTCTTAATTTCAGATAGATCTACGTCTACCAAAAAAGTCTCTACTATATAAAAGAGTGAATTCAATTGTTGTTCCATATTCGCTAAGTACTTTTCTTTTAAAAACCGTTGCCATATTCTAAATTTTGGTATATCAAGAAAGCCCATTTTTGAATCTACGCTAATCGGAATTTGCGATAAAAAAAAGCCATCCAACATTACTGCTGGATGGCATCATCTAATTACAAAAATCGTCTAATCTAACATTATTCGTAGTTAGCAATATTAGGTCTCCTTACCTAACGCTAATCATTTTCTTAGTTGCTGTAAATTCTCCAGCTTTAATTGTATAGTACAATACTCCAGATACATTTAGGTCAGAATAGTTGATCTCAATATTCTGAGTACCCGCTGGATAATTTTGTGTTTTCTTAGTCACTAATCTACCTGTCACATCTGTAATAATCAACTCTACATCCGTTGCTTCTGGTAAGAAGAACTTAATCTGCGTTGACTCTAAGAATGGATTCGGTCTATTCTGAAACAATGCAAACTCACCTTCTTCAAGATCTCCAGATCTAGTTTCAAGAATTACATTATATGTTTTCAACGAATTATCATATGCTTCTGGGCTTATGGCATCAGAGTTGAAAGATAATATCTCAGATATTCTACTATCATCATTCACATCAAGTGTGATTGTAAATAGTGGCTCAGTAGTATTAACTGATACTCCACTCGCATCACTCCAAGATGTAGTCAATTCATTACCATTTATACCGAAGTTATCATTTGACACTTCCAATTGACCCGCTTCAACAGATACATAGTCTGCATTTTCTAGATTCATAGAGAATTGATATCCTACCATGGTCTTAATTCCTTCAGCATATACTGGAATAGAAACTATTCCATCTTCTGCTTTGGCATCTTCTATTACAAATGACATATTCTTATCCGCTCTCTTCTTAACTTGTGAATCTGAACTTAGGTTAGCAACAACATTACCATTTACATCTCCAATCTTGATTGACATCATGTCGTTGTTTAAACTAGCATATTGAAGGTCTCCAATGTTGATTTCCTCATTGAATGGGAATGGATCCGTAGCATCAGAAAAGATTGTGTTCTTAGGGACAAATCTCCATGATTTCTGTCCATTAGGAAATTGAGTATTAACTCCCAAGATCACTTTTCTCAATGTTAATAGATCTGAAGACTTAAGTTTTCCATCGTTATTCACATCTGCAGCGATCAACTTATACGGACTATCCAATGTTTGCAATCCTAATATATGTCTCTGGATCATTACTAAATCAAGAGTAGATACACCATTAGTCACATCATCATTTTTCTCCGCTATTACTGAATAACCACTACCTTTTGGTAACTGAGTAATATTGTAAGTTCCATCACTATTCGTAGTTGTTGATTTAAATACCTCCAGAATTGGATTCGCTGCAGTCAACGAAACACCTTCTACATTAGCAAATGTTTCTGTTCTTAATGTACCACTTATATTGGCAAAGTTCCCAGTACTTCCTACACAAGCATCATCTTGACTATCTTGTAAGATCAATGTTACAGAACAAAATTCTTGATTTCCAGCTTCATCGGTTACCCATAGTTCAATTTGAATTTCTTCTTCAACACCGTTTGGTAAGTTATCACACGTGAATACAGTACTATTATCTGCAGTATTCTGAGAGAATGATAATAACAAATCACTTTGCGCAGTACAGTTATCATAGCTACCTAGATCAAAGTCATTTGCCCAAATGGCAATCATACCGTTATTATTCATCACAACAGTTGTAATTGAGCTAAGGCAGTATGGAGTAGGTTTTTTACCATCTCGTACAGTCAGAATCATGTCACATATTGTAGTATTTCCACATTTATCTTCAACCGTCCACTTAACTGAGTGTACACCTATAGGTAGTGTAGAAGTTATCGTAGCCGAGTTGCCTTTCAAGTTAAAATCAATCGCAGTCAAGCCATCATCAAATAAATCTATCTGATAATAATATACAATGTCATCGGTTGGAGTACAATCATCCGTGGCCCCTAAACTAAATGCAATAGGACCTTCACAATCTCCAAATACATCTAATGTGACATCTGCACAGTTGTTTATCACTGGTGCTTCTGTATTTTTCAACTTAATCACTTGCAGATGTTTGTAGTATCCTTCTCCTTCTATTGGAGCTGACTCATTGTAAGTACACCAATCAATGACTGTCCATTCTCTTAGAATTTTCTCACAAGCCCCATCTACAAATGTGAATACTCTATCTTCATATACTGTTGCAACTAAACTACAGTTATCATCATCATATCTTGGATATGCGTTTGCAACTGGAAGATTATCAGGATCTAAATTTGTATCACAAGTTGTCGCATCATAATCATTTGGCCAATCGATATCATTTTCTTCGAATGGATCTTCATCTTCGAGTGTAATCGTTTGTACACATGTTGCTTTGAATCCTTCTTTGTCTTCGACAGTCCATGTTCTTCTTACTTCTCCAGCACCACAGTTATCTATATTTTCATCATCAATGAAGGTTACAGATACTACTTCACAGTTGTCTATATATTCTGGTTCGCCTGTCACGGTCGGATCAGAAAAATCTGCTTGACAATTTAAAGTGATATCCTCAGGGCATAACGTGATATAAGGAGGTAATTTATCTTGTACTTTTACTTCAACCATACAAGTATTTTTATTTCCTGACAAATCGGTTACTTCGAAAGCAACCATAATCGTCTCTCCTACTTCACTACAACAAAATGTAACTCTATCTCCGAATGTAGTATTTACACCAGGACAATCATTTGTCATTTTCCTAGCTCTCATTTCTAAGATTCCACAATTATCAAGACTTCCATCATCAAAAGTTGTAGCAAATACATCTACAAAACCGTTCGACCCAATTGAAACTACCGTAAATTCATCACATACTGCAATAGGATTTACTTGATCATCTACTGTGATCGTGAAATATTCTGTCGTTACATTTCCGCATTCATCTTCTATTTGCCATTTTGCCCAAGTTCTACCAAATGATAGATCTTTTACCAATGCTGCATTTGCAGTGTAGGAAGTATTATCACTATAGTAAGGTACATCAGTGGGTGGTCCCCCCATATCATATGCACTTAAATAAGAAAGTGTATATGTAAACTCGTCAGAACAATCCGACACTACTTCAGGATACACAAAAACATAATCTGCAGCACAATCAAATTCTCCTGCTGATATTGTTATATCAGGAATATCTTCCATCAGTGGACCTTCTTTATCTAGTACTTTAATAATTTGGTTGTGTTCTATAACTTCTCCACTACACCATTCCAATAATCTGAAATGTCTTATCAATTTATATGACCCTTCACAAACATCAATCTTAGTATCTGTATAAGGGAATATCTGTACATTGTCACATAGTTCCCCTGAAGGAGCTCCTGTTACATCGGTACCTGGTGCATCATTAGCAAATAATTCACATGATAGAGATGGTTCCTGTAGGTCATCATAATTAGGTGGGAACATTAATGTTGCCAATCCATTTCTAAATATATAGATCGTCTGTACACAAGAATTACTTACGTTTCCACTAGCATCTACTGCTGACCATGTTCTTCTGATTACATTAGAATATGGACTAGAACAATCTTGATCGATTTCATCATCATAATATGACATTGTTGTCGGTCCACAACCATCAATTCCTATTACGGTATAAGTATTGGCTCCTTCAGTTTGTGCTATTACATCATTCTCGGTAGGAAAAGTAACGATCCCACCTGTCTGAGAGATAACTAATTCCGCCGCAATAACAGTACCTCCAGTTCCATTCTCCAAATCAGAAATAGTAATGGTCCAATCTCCATTTGGATCTTTGCCATTAAAAATACTTAAAAACTGATTTGGTTGATAAATGCCACTAATTGCTGGGGCTATATCAGAACATGCATTTAGCAAGTCTCCATAAGAGTTAAAAGCATTGTCATCCAAAGTGATCTGCAGATTAGGCACTGTACACCCAAATCCTGGCTGCACAAACAATACAGCAGATGTGCCATCAGGCGCTGTAAGTGTAGCGGTCAATTCAGAAATTGAATCATGTTCGATATTTACTCTTACTGATACCCCTGTGATAGTAGATTTTACTAATCCCTTAACTGGGAAAGTAAGGTCATTAGAATTTGGTGGCCCATCACTTATCACAGCATTGAACTGGTCAATATTAGCTGGAAATGTTACTCTCTCAGCAATTGGTGATCCAGGGAAAATTTCACCGAAACAAGTTGTAGTTACATCTATACAGTCAAGTAGCGCAGGTGCTTTATCTTCAACTACCAGCTTACCCCAACATGAGTTGTTATTAGGTCCCGTGACCCTTACAGTCAAATTTTGCCCTATATTATCTCCAGTTACTATATTACCATAACTGTTACCATTATCATCTTTTATCTCTACAGTATATTCATCATAACAAGAATATGGTCCTCCTTCAAGTATTAAATCTGCTGCTACAATTTCCATACATTCTTCATCAAGAGATATTTGCACTTCGTCATTACAAACTATTGCAGAAATTGCACCTTCGAATCCTGTAACTGTCACTGTGAAATTAATAGCCGTTGAATTCCCACTAGCATCTATTGCTTCGTAAGTAACTTGAGTTACACCCTCTGGAGCTTCATCTCCTATAAGGGCAGTATTTCCAACTGGTTGAACAATGAAACTCGTCTGAAATCCTTCTACGATCATGATCGATCCATATTCTCCATAGTTGAATAGATCTAGTGTTACTGGTTCGGGAGCTCCACAAAAATCACTTGCTATATAAGATGGAGCAGTTTGTCCATTGTTATTCATAGCTATGATTACACCATTGAATTGTGATCCTGGTACAACTATTTCCACTACGAATTCTTCTCCAGCTTCTACAATTGCAGACACTGGTATAGAATATAGTCCATTTTGAAAATTAGGAAGTACTTCATTTCCTGTTCCTACCAACTCCATGTTTGAATATGATAGTGGTCCGTTAAGGATATATACATTTACTGTAACAGAAGGACTCCCAAAGGCCTCTGCAACACCAAAAGTTACTTCTTCGATATTCAATTCTGTGTTTATTCCTTGTGCGTTAGTGTCAAACACTCTTAGATACTTAGTAGGTCCTCCAGGACAATTAACACCCTCCTCGAATGTTCCTAAATCTTCATTTTGAGTTATAGTAACTTGTGGTTCGATACAGTTTTCATTTACGGCAAATGTTTGAGGAATAATGTATCCACATTCTCCAGCTGCAAGATCAGCTGTAAGGTCTGTTACTCCACTTACTATTGGATCTTCATCATCTACAATGATTACCATAGTAGTACAAGATATCACTATCCCGTTATCATCCTCCGATGTATATGTTACGTTTGTCGTTCCGACTGGGAAGTTACCACTCACCGCAGGTGAAGTGTTAGAACACATACCTGTCACTATTGGTGAAGGCACATTTGCATTTGCACTACATGAACCATTAGGTGCATTAAGAACTACAGGGTCTGGACACATGATCACACATGTTATCTCCTGCACTGTTGCATCTGCAATCACTATGGTAGCTTCAGTTTCACCTAGACCATCGCCCACGATTCTTACTTCGATACCAAATGACCCAGAAACTGCATTACTAGCTGTGACATCAATGCCAAAGCTATGGGTTCCAGCAGTGAATGCACCACATTGACTGTTTCCATTCGTAAAGCCAGGTCTTGTCCATGCAGGACCAGAAACCATAACTTCATCCCCTTTGTCCAGTCCGCATCCAATGTATGGAGAAGGAGAAGGAGAGGAATGCCATAAGCTAAGACCCGCTACAGGGCCAACTAATCTCACCTCGATCATATCAGCTCCTTCCGCTGAATTAGAACCGAAACTTACATCTACAATTATAGTAGACGTAGATCCAGGATAATAGCCACCTGTTACAGTTGCTGTTGGGTTTGTGATATCGGCTTGAGCACTATAACTGACAAGTGCAAGCAGTACAATCGTCAATAACCGAGTGGTTTTGTTGATCATAGTTAAAAAAGTGGGTACGCCATTTTTCATAATTAGACTTTTAAATTTATGTCTTGACAATCATTAAGTTAGACGACTTTCAGATTATCTGATTAGATTATTGTAATAATTGAGATGATTCTTAGTAAGAGATGAGAAACATAATTTCTGATCTTATATATTGGTTCGGAGTTTTATTGGAGAAACTGACATCAATGAATCTCACCGCTGGCTGTATCACGTTAAACTCCTCTTTTGGTAATATTGTACTGGCAGCTTCCGCTACAGTAGCGCCTTGTTTGATTCCAGTAAGCATAGATTTTATGAACCGTATCTTCTCAGTATTAATTTTATACTTATTGGCGTCATTCTCTAACAGTGCTGGCAATGTAGATGCGAGTTGTTTTGCAGAATCAGAAAGATTTTTAATTGCTTCTGGCTTACTGTAAAAATTCTGTGCGCTTAAGCCTGTTCCAAGTCCTATGATTAGTACAAAAGAAAGGACGAAAATTTTAAGAATATTTTTTTTCATGTCTTTAGGTTTAAGTCGGGAATCATCCCATTTTATGAGCTTTATAAATTACTAATTTTTGTTATTAGATTTTTTTGTATATGTTACTTTCTATCAAGTAATGATTTATACATTTTCATATTATCATATTTGTTAATGTGTAAATCTGTAAGTAAATAGGCAAGAAGTGTACCAAAGTGAAAGTGGAGATAAATAATAGGTATATTAGATTGTTTGGGAAGAGCAATTTCAACTTGAATCATAAAAAACCATCATTGCCTTAGATCTTAACCAAAATCAATAACCTAGTTAATTACAATAACTATCTACTTGTCATTTATGAGCATGATCAGAAAGGATTAGCTTGTATTTTCTAAAATCTGATTCAAATAATTCGATTAGGGTATCTAATCTGAGACCGAGGTTGTAATTTCCTAATTGTTATTATATATCGAGGATTGTGGCTAAAGAGAGTTTGTGAAAATGTGATACAAGTATGGTTATTTGATTGTATATCTTAGCGTATAGGTTTTGATTTATTCATCTTAATACTGGAGTGTTCCGTCTATATCTAGACCATGCGAGATAAAAATATTTGTATCTTGTTGACAGATTAACAGAAACATATGTCTAAAGGACCCAATACGAACTATTGCTTGAACTGTAACACTACGTTCCCTGAAGGCTATTCTGAAGAAGGAGAGGTCTTCTGTAGAAACTGTGGTCAATCCAATAGGGAGAGTCGGCTATCGATATTTAAACTCCTCAAAGACGGCATAAGTAATGTTTTCAATCTAGACAGCAGACTCATTCGTACATTTAGAGATATCATCTATCCTTCTAAGCTTACCCGTACATATATAGAAGGTAAGCGGAAATATTACGTAAACCCTGCTAGGTTATTTGTTTTTATGCTTATAGGAATTATTTCTGTGAGCTTATGGCTTGCAAATCTTGAGAATACAGCCTTTGGAAGTGATCTTATACACAGTCGTGCTGAGAAGTCTATGATGTTGGAGAAGTACGATCTATTAGCAGATTCCTTAGAACTAGAAAATAAAGCCACTGTTACTGACACCATAAGAGCTAGACTTTTCAAAAACGTATTTAAACCAAAAAATGACTCTATAGGGCTTGGAAGAGCATTGCAACTTTTTGGGATGAATAAAGAAATTAAGAATTTTGGAATATCCTCTTATGACGCAGTCCACTTATCTATCGATGAAATATTTACTAAGTATAAAATAACTGAATTCTGGGATCGTCAATATGTCAGCACGTACATTAGAACAGCAACAAACCCTGCAGATAGTCTCATATACATTCTAAAAAATCTTACTTGGGTAGTAATCATGACAATAATATTTATTAGCTTTTTTATGAAATTAATTTACATCAGAAGGCAATATTACATTGTCGAACATGCGGTACTGCAGCTAAACCTCCATAGCTTTTTCTTTGTCGCAGTTTCTTCAATGATAATGGTGAATACTTTTTTCTATTCTGCTTTCACAGATTATGATGGAAATACAAATACCATCATAATAGCTCTGATATTCTTTTTTGGTGGAGGAGTGCAGTTTTTCGCTATTAAGAAATATTATCAGCATAGTGTCTTCCGTGCTCTTTTAAGTCAATTCTTAATTAATGCAGCTTATTCAGTCATTTTTTTCCTTTCAGTAATCTTTGTTACGTTAATATCTGTATTCTTGTATTAAGAAGAGATTAGAATAGTTACAAACCTTACATTTTGAGAGATTACACGACAGTCATAGGATTAGAAGTTCATGTACAGCTGAATACCGTCAGTAAAGCATTTTGCGCTGATCCTAATAAATTCGGTGAAGAACCGAACACCAACATCAGTGCGGTATCATTAGCCTTGCCAGGAACACTGCCAGTATTGAACGAAGAGCAAGTGGCTTCTTCAATTAAGTTGGCTCATGCATTGGGATCCACCATAAATAAAGAAAACCGATTCGATAGAAAAAACTACTTCTATCCTGATCTGCCTAAAGGATATCAAATAACACAAGACAAACTTCCTATCTGTGTCGGCGGTAAAATGACTTATACGTCAGAAGGGAAAGAAAAAAGCATTCGGATTCATCATGTGCATATGGAAGAAGATGCTGGTAAAAACTCTCACGATTTGCATGACCTATACAGTATGGTCGATATCAACCGTGCAGGGACTCCATTAGTAGAGATTGTGACGGAGCCTGATCTTAGGAGTTCACAAGAAGTACATGATTTCATAGCTGCACTACAACAATTGGTCAGATACTTGGGTATATCAGATGGCAATATGGAAGAAGGATCACTTCGATGTGATGTGAATGTATCCGTCATGCCTAGAGATAGTGACGTATATGGAGAGCGAAACGAAATTAAAAACGTAAACTCTAAGAAATTCGCCAAGACCGCAGTAGAATATGAATCAAAGAGACAAATCAAGATTCTAGAAGCAGGCGGAACTATCTCGATGAACACACTGCTTTTCGATCCAGCAAAAGGCACTACCGCTCCGATGAGAAGTAAAGAAGAAGCAAACGATTATAGATATTTCCCTGATCCTGATCTCCCTCCAGTAGTTATGTCAGATTCATTTATTGATGAATGTATCGCCTCAGTCACGCTATTACCTTGGACAGCAAAAACCATACTTAAAGATAAATATGGTTTATCAGAATATGATGCTGATATCATTAGTAGGGAAAGATCTACAGTTGAGTTCTTTCTGCAATTTGATTTAGCTAGCAAGTCCTACTCTACCCTAGCGAGTTTCATTGCTAATCAAGTATTTCCCTATATAAACGAAGGTCAAATAGATCTTTCGGACCTTAATGTGAATAATATTTCCAAATTAATTGCATTGATCGACAGTGGAAAAGTATCAAGATCAGGAGCTCTACAGACTCTTTCTGATAAAGTACTGGGAGCAATCAGAATCGATTTAGACATCGAAAAGCTAGCGCAAGACCACAATCTCATCCAATCAGATAATCAAGATTTCCTAGATACGATCATAGCAGAAGTCATAGCACAGAATGAAGGCAAAGTGAAAGCTTACAGAAGTGGTAAAAAAGGACTTCTTGGATTTTTTATGGGGCAAGTTATGGGACGGAGTAAAGGAAAAGCTGATCCTAAGGTTTTGACCGAGAAGCTAGAGAAGGCTTTGGGGTGATAAACAGATGTCGGAGGTCTTGGATTTCTGCACAGAGAAGTGGGAGGTCTTAAAGACCTCCCACTTCTAGCCAAAAAATTAACGTTAAATAAAATTACAACTATGAATACTTTCGCGACCTTCTTTCCTTAAGAATATTACCATATTTAGAATCAAACAAACGGCAAAGAATTACTTTTCAAATCAAACGAAAATAGAAGATATTTTTTGCAGCGATTTCGCTACTATTTAAAACCTTTCTAATTCATTCATTCTTATGCCTTGATGTCAAATCACTTCCATTTTTCTGTTCAAGTAAAACATGAAGAACAAGTACTTGAGCAAATCTCTAAAATCAAATTTGGGGAAAGAACAAAAGTGATGAATGAATTTCTTGTGGCTAAAAATAGCATCCTTTCAAACGAAAATAAGACATCGGAGGTCTTCGAGACCTCCGATGTCTTTAACCGATTAATTATTCATCAATGGCAAAGATTCTTTGTTAGTTTTACCAAAGCATTTAACAAAAAGCACAATCGATCGGGAAGCCTATTTCGACAAAAATTTAAAAGATCCGCTTTTGACCCCGAATTAAAATTTCAATGCTTACAGTTTTACATTCATCATAATGCCCGAAAACATGGAGTAGTTGTCAATTTCCTAGATTATAAACATACTAGCTATCATGAAATTATTAATGAAGATGATTGGCTGATTGATATTTCAAAATCTTTAGAATGGTATTCTGACATGCAAGAATTTATATCATTTCATCAAACAAGTCATTATCAAGAAGTTATTGACAGCATTGATTTAGCTGGTTTTACTACTTAAATTACTGGCACAGACGTCGGAGGTCTTGGTTCCTTGCACAGACGTCGGAGGTCTTCAAGACCTCCGACGTCTAATATTCTTACGCAAGCCTAATGTTAACTATACATTTTCCTCTGAGCGTCCATAACGTATTTGGCCAATCTAATAACTTGCTGTGTATATCCATACTCATTGTCATACCAAACATACAGTACGATATTCTTTCCATCGGCTGATATCTTAGTGGATGGACTGTCAAAGACACTGCAGCAATTATTTCCAATAATATCGCTGGAAACAAGCTCTTTCTCGAAAGAGTATTTGATCTGATTACGAAGTGGACCTTCTAAAGCCGAATTCTTCATAATCATATTAATCGAATCTACACTGGCTTCCTTTGTCAATGCCAAATTCATAATGGCGAGTGATCCGTTGGGTGTTGGAACTCTGACTGCGCTGCCTGTCAATTTACCTTCCAGGTGAGGAAGTACTTTTGCTACAGCGCTAGCAGCACCTGTTTCTGTGATCACCATATTGACCGCTGCAGACCTTCCTCTTCTATGCTTTTTATGCATGTTATCAAGCAGATTCTGATCATTGGTATACGCATGAATGGTTTCTACATGACCAGATACTACTCCGAATTTATCGTCTATGACTTTAAGGATTGGAACAATGGCATTTGTTGTACAAGATGCGGCAGACCATACATCACAGCTATCTGTTTTGTATTCTAGGTTATTAACTCCGTAGACGATATTGGGCACTCCTTTTCCAGGTGCGGTAAGTAATACTTTGCTAATCCCTTTTGATTGGGTATGTAGAGAAAGCGCGTCCTTATCTCTCCATACACCAGTATTGTCTATTACAAGTGCATTATCAATTCCATATTCTGTGTAGTCTATTTGGTCAGGATTTCTGGCAGCAATCATCTGCACTTCTTCACCGTTGATTATGAGTTTTCTATTTGCTTCGTTTATCTCAATCACCCCTTTGAAAGGTCCATGTACAGAGTCCATTCTTAATAGATCGGCTCTTTTGATGATCTGGTCAATGTCATTGTTCCGAGTGACAATGGCTTTTAATCTCAACTGTGCACCGATGCCTGTCATATCAATTATAGCTCGTGCACACAATCGACCGATACGGCCAAAGCCATAAAGCACAACATCCACCGGTTTCTTCCAATCCATATCCGTTCCCGCTTTTAGAGAAGATAATTCCTCATCTAAAAAAGCAGCCATATTTGGATATTTACCTCCTTTT
>CAXBGT010000116.1:0-18144 GCA_963975265.1 uncultured Saprospirales bacterium | reverse complement strand
ATACTTTTAGTGCAACTATTGTATCATCAACATTAATACTACCTGCACCAAGAGTAACCGCTCCAGGGTGTGCAAATACAGTTCCTTTCATGACACTTGAGGCTTCCAACGTAATAGCTCCTTGGGCAATCCAAAAAACATTAGCTGCTCTTGTTCCATTACTTAAAGTAATTGTTGAAGCCGCTCCTACTGTAAGTGCCCCTTCAAATTTTATTATGAAAACAGCATCAGTATCTCCTCCTCCATCAAGAGTAAGGGCTCCAGATACAGACCCAGCGCCACCAATGGAATAAACGCCAGGAGCAATGGTTTCTCCACTGCCAAAAGCTGGAGCATGAGTACTAGGTTGAGTAACAAAAATATCGTCAAGATGCATATATACCCTAAGCAAATCTATTCTAGCTTGAATAGTTGTAGAGTCAGCATTGTATGTTGTACAACAATATCCATTTGATGAATCAAATCCAGGACCGCTAATTGATCCATCATTTGTGCCTGCATCACCTGCAGAGGTACCGCCATTTGTCACAGCTCCCACTCCAGTAAAAGTTTCAAAGGAGGAAAGTATTCCTAATTCAAGTGTTTGACTAAAGCTTTTATTTGAAAACAACAATATTGCAATCGTTGTTATAGTTAATAATATATTTTTTTTCATATAAAGTTAATCTTTAAAGATCTGATATTAGATAAATCTAATTTTGCTATTGGTGGTGATCCACTCATAATCACATTTGCCGGTCGAGTAGGTCGTCACCAATTAGAAGATATATTTGGAACTGCATAGATTGTAACAGTTGATGGATTAGCAATTTGAAGTTTCCTATTTTATCCAATTGACAATGAGTAGGTAATGGTTCAACTTCTACATTAGACAATACACAAGCATCACCATTAAACGATCCCATGCCAAATGCACCAAACATTTTACAAGCAAAATTTAATAGAGAAAGTACAAATACAAAAATTAGCTGTTTCAAAGTTATTCTTTTTAAAAAGTGATCTAAGGTCACAAATTGTATTGACCTAGCATTATCACGATAAGAATTTAAAGATCAAATCCTTGATCGATTAGTGTGAATCCTTCCCTTATTAATTCGTTAAAACAATTAAACCTACCACAAATTATGTACTAACAAATCAAAAGAGCTGTTTTTCAAGGAATCTGCCAGTTAGCGACATAAATTTTTATAAAGCGCTGATATTATTCTTTATTGGTAAGCATCTTACCTTAATTCATTTTTATCTATTTGTATTAAATAGGCTAATAAGGTTACAGTTCTAAGACTTTGAAGCTTAGTATCAGCCATTCGTAGCAAAGAAAAATAACGTTTGCTACTTTTCTTGAATAATTTGAATAATTTGAATAATTTGAATAATTTGGAGTTTGGTATACTTACTCCTATCCACTAGATGGGCAAGTTCAGCTAGAAGTTGCCCAACTTCTTGTCTAGAGTCAAATCAAAGTAATCTAAGATGGAGCTTGAATCCAATTCCTTAAGGCAGTGTCATAAAACATCTGAAAAAGGAAAAGATTCATTTAGAGAACTAGATTGATTAGAAAAAGCAAAACTAGTCAATAAAATCGTATTAACAAACTATTCCTAAATAAGTCATTAGATTTGAGCTTGCTTGTAGGTAAACTTATTCTAAGTTGATTGACTTTTTCAATTATATTGATTATGGTATTGAAGTGATTTAAAAACTAAATGTTTAATCATCAAACTTTCTAATGAATATAATTGCTAACGCCAGACAATGAAGAGACAGCTATTGTGATGATCTTGTTTCTATCTGAATCTGAGTGTTTTAAAGCCATCAACCCACACATTTAATTGCGCCACTGAAAATCGTTCTTTATATAGCTCACTATCAATCATATATTCATCATTTTGATGACTTCTATTTCTTCTTTTATTGAAACTATATTTGCAATTATATCTTTCTGCTCGCAGAATAGTCGAAAACCCCTTACATCAAATACTGCATTTGTATTTAAAAATAGCCCTTGTGTTGAAATGCTATTTTGCTCAATATCATCAAATATTTTACTAGCTGTTTTTCTTAGTTCAAAGCTGTCATGATGATCGCAGCTTATTGGTGCAGACCACCCCACAGGAACTCCTTGTTTGTCTGTTAAGATCAACATATTACTAGTCATACACTTCATCCTTCCTTGATACCCTAGTGCTTGTTCTCCTCGTTTTGCTGGAGTATGGGTGCCATCTAAGTTCACAACAGACATATCCAATTTTGATTTATTATCATTGAGTAGTTGTCTGTAAAATCGCTCCCAAACTGATTTTCAACTATATTTCGTGAATCCAAAAAATTGCCGCATTGGAAAGTGCTTCCACTGTATCCCTGGTTTCAATTTATAAAGAATATCCTTTACTATTCGCCACAACTGAACCTTTATCTTTCTTCCTGTTTTGCAATTTCAAGATATTGAACAAAGAATTTACTGATTTTACCCTTAGACATGAGTTTGTAGTATTTAGTTATTTTTTGGTTCCATCCTCAGATTTCTAAATATACAAACTTTTTCATATTATTACTTTTAACAATATGTTTTTAACTCACTTCAATGGATTAAGGTCAGTTGGGCAAACATTTCAGTATAATTTTCTAGAAAGTGAAGATTATTCAAATTTTATCAATCTGGAAACAGTTGGCCTGTCATTCTCTGCAGGTGGTCTAGTTAAACCGCTTAATGGTTTACAAAATTTTGATAGTGTTGGCTTTGATTTTCAAGTCAGGTATTCCCCAACTCTAACTAAGATTACAGATTTATCTGATGATTTGTAGGTGGCTAAAGAATGGGAAGTGATTAACAATGAAAATCTAAATGTATGTGATAACCAGCACTGTGTAAGCATATAGAGGAAGGAAGAGGGAACAGGCCGATGAGCTGATTTACACAACTAGATTTCAAAATACAGGGAATTACTTTGCTGAAGATGTAAGGGTGACGGATGTCATATCTGAAGATCTTGATCTATCTACACTTACGTTTTGTCATCTAGCCATAATGTGGACATCAATATGATAGAAAGAGAAGTCACATTTATGTTTGAGGATATATTTCTGATTGATAGTAATGCTAGTTATCTAGAGCGTCAAGGTTATGTGTATTTTGGTATTAAATCATATACTATGATTCTTGGAGAAGAATTTAATAATCAAGCCAATATATTTTTCGATTTTAATGATCCTATTTTGACCAATATTGTAGAGAGTACGGTTTATGATCCTTATTTGGATATAAAAGAATCCGATTATCAAGGAGCAATAAACATATTCCCACAACCTACGTCAGAACTTCTTCATATTGATGTTTCTGAACTGACTATAGGTGCTTGGAATTATTCATTGTTGGATATATCGGGTAAAACCATATTGGACAATGTACTCGCTAGTAAGCTTAGGGTAGCTATTGATATTTCAATATTGCATAATGGCATCTATACATTGACAATCACAAGTAATGGTTATGTGAAATCAGTTCTAATTTCAATTGTAAACTAACCATTATTAAACTGATTAACCATATTTATCTAGCCACTACGAGCTTTTCTCGAATCGTATATCCATTATAAGTCATTAAAACATTGAAGATGCCTGAGTCAAACTTCTTAGTCCTGATTTTCTTTTCATACACTCCTTGATTTGTAAATTTATGTGAAAGAATATCGAAAATTTCCATTTCAGAATTGTCAGTAATTACTATGTCAACTTTTCCACCTTCTGGAATATAAAATTTGATGATTTGGTAATCGGAATCTTCAATCTCAGTAACCTTTAGTTTGAGAAGTTTAGTTTCTTCTTGATCTTGTCTATTTTGACTTATTATCTCAGATCTTAATGCCAGTTGAGCTTGTCTTTCTTCTACGGTTTCACAAGTATCTATTGTAGCTATAAAGAGCGTGTTATCTTCTGTTTCGAATCCAGGATTAAGTATGACCGACGAACCACCCACAAAGCTGACTACGTTTGCACTAGCTATCTTACTTATTGAATTTACAAAGACTTCTGCACTGAAGATATCAGAGTATAATGTAGAGTCACCTAAAGTTAAATTTTCATCCTCACATTCATTCTCCTCAATTTGGTCTCCAATACATAGGCAATTATTATCATAACGATCATGTAAAGTATAGATGTCGCCATCATCACATGGTGTGTCTACAAGAGGGCATAATACAGCCGTAAATGCTACTTTTCCTATCCCTTTGCACGTCGTAGTATCATCCAAAGAAGTGAACATCACATATTGTGCATATTCTCCTTGGAAGTGAGGACCTGAGAATCCAGAATAGCCTGACTCTCCAGTTGCTAAGCTCCATTCATATAAACCGTATTCTGTCCAACTAATCCCATCATCTGATACATCTACAGCCACAGATTGGAATCCTTTATCAATTTCATTTTCTACATTATAGTTCCAAATTTGGGATTGGTGTAATTCATGTCTAGCTCCTAAATTATACATAATCCAGTGACCATCTGAACGGATTGTATTTGGGTTTGGCGTAATATCGCATGATAGCCAATTGTTCTCTGGGTTATTATCTAACTGATCAGTTACTGAACATTTATCATACGGTACATAATTAGCTAACGGACTATCACAATCTGGTCCAGAACAAGGAATTCCTACACATTCGCAATTGTCATTATACATGTCACTATTTGTGTATGGATTACCGTCATCACAAAGTGTGTTTTCCGAAATACAAGCGATTTCACATTCATAATCATAGAAATAGGTAGCTGGAATTCTCTTCCATGTATCTGGTTCAGTAAAAGGAGATTGCCAAAAAATAGAATAGTGATCACTCCCTGTTCCTGCTTTGAAATTCAACTCCACATAATAGTACTGTCCTGCAACAAGATTGATATTTCCTGTGCTCTGCCATATATATTTGTCATGTTCTACCATTCCTGAATTCCCAGAAACTAAAGCTTGATGTGCCTGCTTATTCTCAGGAGTTTCATCAGAACTTATAAACAGGACCGTGTTGTCATTACCAGTTACATTAAATTTATAGTTTCCAGTTACGGGAACAGAAATATATGCTTGAATTTGTACGCCAAAATTGTCAATGCTATTTCCATAAGGCCTAGAAAACTGAGGTAGTAAATATCCAAATTCTGGTACTCCAGGGAAGTTAGGAGCTTCATATAATGCAGAAATATCGGACCCAGGAATGTTTTCAAATCGATAGGCCTCTATTTTTCCTCTTTCTCCAATGCATTCATTCGTTGTAGTCGCTTGACCGTTGCAATTGCAAAATCCATCTTCCAGATCATTTTCTGTCGAACCATTATTATCGTCACATGGAGAACCTTCGGCTGGACATTCAGCATCAAGGCAACCTACACCTTTTAGGAAATTTGGAGTAATCAAGTTCCAATTTGTCGTATCTACTAACTCAGTTTTCCAATATAATGAGGCATGATCACCTCCACTATCTTCTACATATAGCAATTCGAAATAGTAATCGATATAGGGTTGTAGATTTATTTCAATAGACGTTTGTGTAGGATATTTATCATGATCAGTTATGCTTGCATATGATGTAGTATACGCTTTTAGTTCTTTGTTACTTGGTTCATTATCAGGACTTAAGTAGAAGTATACATCATCATCACCAGTAATGTTGAATGTGGCACTTGTAGTCTCAGGTACATTTATATATCCTCTCAACCTACCACCAAAATCTGTAGCGTAGTTAATAGGAGTTTGAGTTTTGTATACTGTTTTTACAACATCAGGAGTTGAAGGATATTTATATTGAGCTGTCAGATGTCCAATCTCGTCATCGAATGTGCCAAAGTAAGCTTCCCATTTTAGTTTTCCTTCTTCTCCTGGGCAGATCTGACTAACACCGATCACTGGTAGGAGTAATGCCACGAAGAATTTATATATTATATTTTTCATTTTAGTTGATCTTTGTAGTGGGTTAAGCAAACATACCTAGAGGGCTGTAGTCCATTCCTGGCGGTTGAGTACAATTAGAACTAGAATAAAAATTGCATAAGTTAGGCAGGATATAATCCAAATCGTTTGGTGATACTCCGAACCAAAGGGCTATTTCAGCGTAAAACTCATCCACCGATGTAGTAGGTAATATTCTTCCTCTATTGGAAAGATTGAAGTCATTTCCTTCTAATGCTAATGAAGGAAAATTTCCAAATATCTGACCTCCATTAACTGGGCCGCCCATTATCATTTGATTTCCACCCCATGCATGGTCTGAGCCATTGCCATTGGATGTTAATGTTCTAGCAAAATCTGAAATCGTGAACGTAACAACATCGTTATGCATTCCTATTTCCGTCAATGCATCGTTGAATTCCGATAATGCATTACTTACTATTGGCAACATTACATTCTGGTTTCCAAGCACATTGTCATGGTGATCCCATCCTCCAATAGTCACAAAAAAGATTTGACGGTTTGTACCCAAATGTGATTTCACGCTAATAGTTTCCGCTATCTTTTTTAAATCATTTGATAAGTTGTTATCAGAAAAAGTAGTGCTAAGAGGGATAATATTGGCAAATGCAGCCTCGAAAATTTCTATGCTTTCGGAAGTCTGCTTTGTAAGTGAACCTATCGTCTGATGGAAAATATTAGAATATTCTTGCTCTACCATATTACTAATGGCATTGTTTTTTGCATCATTCAGTATTCCAGTATCGCTCCACCACGAGGGGAAACCTTCTAATCCGATATTAGCTGCAGTTGTGTTTCTGCTGATAGAATATTCTTGATATTGATTACCTGTTTGAAATCTGTTTTTACCAGCCAATGAAATATTCATCGAGACATTCGAGATGGTATTCATATCGTGTAATATATCTGCCATTCGCCCACCAACTCCTACCGCAGATCTACTTTGAGGTACAGATGTCTGCCAGTGCATGATTTGATCACTATGAGAATATAGCCCAAGAGGAAGTTTCTTAGTCCCCGCTTCGAATTCAGCTTTATTAGCTATCGGCTCTACTAATGTTCCAATATTTGCTAAAAAGGAAAGATTTCCATCATCAAACATATCACGAACTTTATCCATTCCCGCATGCACAGCAAAAGTCCTACCATTGTCATCATAGTCTAGATCTAACAATTGTGCTGGATCTGTGGCGTCTTTATCAAGTGCTAAGTCACCTCTAGTGGCTGAATAGTCTGCATATTCTGTACTCTCAGTAGGTACCAATACATTGTAGGTGTCCGCTCCTCCTGCAAGAAGGATACATACCATTGCCTTATAATCATTTGTATTAGATATTATGTGTGGCCTAGCAGATAGTGTGTTGATCATCCCAAGATTTAAGAATGATGATAAGAAAGCTGTTGATCCAATAGCTGCACAACTCGCTTCTCCTAAGAATGATCTTCTTGATATTTTTCTTTTACTCATGATTTTTTATCTATTGATGAGGTATTCTGGGGATGACATTACTAAATAGATAGCCAATTTGACTCTCAGTTCCATATCGTCTTCATCCTCGTTTTCGAAGTTTGTTAATGCCGTTATTATTTTTTCAATTGTTGGCTGGGTCAATCTTCCTTGAGCAAGCAAAAGATTAAGACGATCTATAAGTATATGAAGTTCATCATCATTCGTCATGGTCATCTCAGTAGTCAAGTCGATTGTAGTAATCTCATCGTCGTAGTTCTCATTTGGCTCACCACTGTAGAGATCATATTCATCAGCAAGATTTTCTTCAACTACAAATCGATACAATCCATCAATCCATCCTGAAATGGTCTGGCTATTGGTGATTTGAAACTCAGGAGCGAAGAGGTCTGCATCATTCACTGGTCCGAGAGGTTGATAATCCATCTGGTAAAAATTGAACACACTCGGAGATGCTAGTGGTTTTTGTTCGACAAAGTCATATATGTGATCCATATCATTTCTGAAATCACCACTTGTTGTACTTGCGCTGAATGCCCTATTGATTTGGATGTATCTCAAAAATGGCTCTCTTAACTTTCCAAATTGTGGATCATCGCCAGAAGCACAAGCTTTAGCTACAGGATCTAAAAGGATGGCTCTTACCACCGCTTTCATATCTCCACGTATTCCTTGCCCGTTATCATTAAAAGCAGTTGCAACTCGGTCAATGTATGCAGCTGAAGGATTAGAGGTAACCATCCTTTGTATAAGCAACGTACTTATGAATGGACCTACATTTGGATGATCAAACAGATTGTCCAAGGCATCAGATATATCAGCATCTCCATCCACAGGATCTCGATCTGGTACTTGGAAGCCATTAAGCAAGTTTTTGACTCCTGGTTCGTGGTAGTCATTCCACATGACCATTTCAGCAAGGTAGCTTGTATCCCGATATGCTTCACGACCCCACTGATCTCTATCTGCCCATGTTAGGCCTGTAAATATTTTAGAAAATTCGAGAATATCATCATTGTCATAAGTGGGTATTGGATCACCTTCATTATCTAATACTCTAGTACCATCATTGTTAAGTTCATAGAGGCCTATTGTGAATAATTGCATCAATTCTCTTGCATAATTCTCATCTGGGTATTGATTTATTATAGTATCTGTTTTTGGATTGTTAAGATAAGTAAGGTATACTCCCATTGAAGCATGATAGGTTACATCTTGCAAGATATCTCGAAAATTTCCAAATGCATTGGTCAGTAGTATGTCGTAATAGTCAGACAGTGCAAGACCATAATTTCCAAAAATAGATTTTTCAGAAACGACAATAATTTCACTTAGTGCATGAGCTGTTTTTTGTCTAAGTGCATCATCAGAAGTCATATGATATTGCCACCAAGCGTAATCCCACATTCTACTAGAGCTGCTTACTTCTTGATTATCAAGGCTGTCTCTCACAAATTGCCTGTATTCCGTCACTTTTTCTTTGAGTGTAAAAGGCATTGGTTTATTTTCCATTTGATCGGTAATCCAATCTTCGATTCCCATTAAGGTAACTGCCTCTGTATCACTATAACTATAGCCAAGAGAAGCCTGAGAAAGAAATCTTGCCGCTGCATTCAGATTGGGAAGATATCCATCTTGATTGATAGTGTTTTCGGGGTTACTATCATCAGAATTACCACTTGCGGTGATAGATACGCCATCGTATCCCCCAAAACCTATTACGATCGTATCAGGTTGACATATACTGGTGACGGAAGCAAAAAGTAATATAGCGTAACAGCAGCACTTTGAGATGAGGCGTGTCATAATCTATTTGTTTTGAAAATAAGTAAAAGGGGCATGCCCCAACAATAGTCAGTGTAAAAGAGATTCAATCCTGCTTTGGTGAAGCAGTTTCTATCAAAATCTTAATATCAGCTATTTCTTGTTTTAGCTTTTTATTTTCTGAATCTAGCTTAATAGTGTGCTGCCAAAGCCATTCTATCTGGGCTAGTAGTTTGGCATCCATACTTTTTAGTTCATATCCGTCTTCTACAAGAGATTGAGCGGATGGAATATTTGGTAGATGACTATTCTTTTGAATTGAAGCATTCACTTCTGATAGGGTAGGAGTGTGTGCAAATGCATCATCAGACCATTCGGAAGCATTTCTAAGCGCCACTTTAACCTTTTCTGTAAGAATCCCATTTTGAACATATAAATTATATGCACCAGGAGTACTGATCAGTGATGTGTCTCCAATTACCACCTTACCACTTGTCTTGAGTAGCAAAATGTCTTGCGCTGTGGTAGAAGTAGATAGAATTGATACCAAAGCAATCGTGAGTAAAATGTACTTTTTCATAGTTGATCTTTTATATTTTGTCTTTTAGAAATCTATAACAATGCTGTTGAAACACGATAGTTAAATGAATACAAATGTTTATTTTCAAATAGCAACCCGGAAGTAAACGGCAATCAATCCAACAGCAATAATCATATCCCAACAATAATACACAAATAGGGCGGTAATATATAAATATTATATATAATGTTTAATTACATGACAAATAGAGTGTTATCCACTATTTAGTCAAATTGGTGCAAATGTATAAAGGGGGAAATTGAAGTGTAAAGACGATTAGCCTACATTCTTTGACAAATATAATGATGAAAAAATAGAATCTATAAGGGAATACCATAAAATGACAGCATTTGTCACTAATGGTTTTCCCTTAGGTTATGGGAGGAGCATAACCTAAGAAATTTCTCTTGAGGAACTATATTACTTGAGGGATTTAGTTTGGACACACTAACAATGAAGTGATTTAAAAACCAATGTTAAAATGAGTTGTAAGTGCTTGGTTTATGAGATTAAGCACTTTCCGAGAAACTAAGCATTAGCTAAGTGCTAAATGAATGTGCTGTTTTTTGCTCTAAAAAATAAAATAAGAACTGCAGTTTGGAAAGTTAATCGGTAAGAACTTTCAAGGAAAAGCTGAAATATTGTGAATCAATGACTTGCAAAGGAATTAGTAATATGTTCTTATATCACTTCAATAAAAAACGCCCACAAAATATTAATCTTGTAGACGTTACAAAATTTCAGTTGTTCTTTTAGTAGTAGAGATTATTCAACAGTGAAGACAAAGTTATATGGATAGTACCGTCTCTCTCCATCCAGATTCACAATGATGTTATCGATGTAAATAGAAGTATTACTTTCAACTTCACCTAAGATCTTTCTAATTGCCAAAGTATTCACTTTATCGGTTCTGATTCTTTTGATCTTGCCATTTTCTGGAATAATTAAAAGATCATATCTATCCATCATTAGGTTCTCAGTTCCAGTGAATAAAGCTAAACTACCTTTTGAAGATCGTTTAAATTCCTTCATGCTATAGTTCCCAATATTTGGCATAGAAACCATTTTTCCCCAGTCCATCCTTATCAATTGATCAGTGGCAGAGTAATATTCATTGATACGAAATTTATCTAAATCTCTGAGTTCGGGATCTAAAATTTCAGCTATTTCTAATTTGCCTTGAGGTAGATTCGTTTCATACACATGGCTCTTCGTTTTGAATCCATCAATATGCACTATTTCATAAGATTGACTGCCTTTATAAGTTTCTGCAATTCGACGCGAGTTTGGGTTATTTAAGTCAAGTCTCACAAGAGATTTACCTTCTTCGTTCATCACTATCTGATATTCATTATAAAAATTAGAAGTGTGGGGTAGTTCAATGGGGAAAGGTGCTGAAATAGCTTCATCATCATCACTGAATCTCAGATTAAATCTATAGCTACTTTGCTTTTCACTTGGCTTACTAATTGAAACAGAAATATTATCTCCATTTTTTGCATTTGAAAGCCAAGTTGCAAACTCTTCTTTTCTGTTGTGAAATTCAGAAATTGGAAATGACCATGTGTTTTCGTGAATCTGATAATCTTCTCCATTGTAATGTGTTGTGAAGTATACTACATCATTCTCAGGATTATTTGAATGCCTTATGTTCGTGATTGCCTCTGCATCAACAGATGCAAGATTAAGGTTGTTTGCGCGTTTATATTCAAAACTTATTTGTAAAGACGGGTCTATTTGTTGGAAAGGACCGTCATTTGAACTAAGTTCTATTTTTTCATTCAGAATATTTTTTATCTGATGCATAGTAACTACATTATCTAGATTTAATCGTGTGCCAGATCCAGAATACCATTCATCAAAGGATATTTTCAAGTTTCCCCATTTAATGATTTCTGTTGGCAGAAGTTGTTTTTGTTGGTATGCCCATTGATTACCGCTGGCTTTATCCAGACTTAAGTGAAGGTTTATTCTAAGAGAGTCAGTATCACTATAAGACTTCAAACTAATCATGATTTGATCATTAATACCAAGTGAGTCTATGAATTTCTTTCTTAAAGCATCAGTATTAAGATCCTCAAGAGCAATAGCCATCTTCTTGTTATTCTTTAGCACTTCTAATGTGTCAATTTCTACGTTTAAACTTTTTCCGTTTTGCACAATGGAAGGCGTCAGAGACAGCAAATTATTTAGATCGCTTCTTGTGTACTGGAAAATTAAATCTTGTGTCGTATACTTTTGAGTAAGAACAACTTTCATGAATTCTCCCCATGTTAGATAGAAGTTTTCTTTCTCAACCTCTTCATCCATATTGAGAGAAATTACATTCTGATCTGCAGTAGCAAGCATTGTATTTTCTATTTTTTGGAATGGAGACTTTACGTTCTCAGGCAATCTGTCACTTAGATCAAATGAAAAGAAGCTAAACAATACCATTGCTAGTGGTATTGCCGCCATATATTTCAATTGGCTATAGGCAGTAGATTTTTTTGCACTTAGCATTTTTATCCTCTCTTTAATATGCCCATAGAAGTGATTTGTAGCGGGTGGTAAATTTGTAGTGGCTTTATTGGTGAGTAATATGTTAGCATAAGTTACTTTGTCCATCATCTTCTCAGAGACGTACTTATCAGCTATGAATTCATGGTTTCGCTTTAGGCTGTTTCTAAAGAGATAGATCAAAGGATTAAACCATTTTACAATAACCATAATCTCCATCATGATCACATCAAGACTATGCCATTGTCGCACATGCACCATCTCATGATCCATGATCGTCTTCTGAACTTTATCATTTTTATCATGCTTATCTTGCCAAAATATATAGGAGAAAAATGAAGAGGCCGGCACGTCATTCGAAATCAAAAGTGTATGATCAATATCCTTCATCTTTGGTGATCTGTTGATAATGCCAAACAACTTAAAAAGTCCACTGGCCAACTTGAGCGCCATAATAAAGAATCCAGCGATATAAATCCATGTTACCGCATCTGCAACAGATATCTGAAGGACATTATTTTGCTGAGTAATGGTCTGATTTATTCCCAATTGAAATGCATCTACAGTACTCAAAATTGGGAACACCTGATCAGCTCCAGTTATATGACTTGCTTTGCTAAAGTCGATATGTATGATCGGAATAAAAAGAGAAAATAATGCACTGGTAATTAGGTAAATCCTATTAAACTGAAAATGGGTCTCTTTTTTAAGAATCAAATGAAAGAATGCATAAAAAATAATAAGGCAGAAACTGGACTCTAGCAGATACTGTGGAATTGATAAGTGGTTCATCATGATTGTTGGGATTTGAGATCGTGTAGTAATTGCTCGATTTCTTCTTGTGATAGTTTTTCTTCTTTTACGAAATAGGAAAGGAGTTGTGCAGGAGAACCCCCAAAGTAATTGCTCATAAAACTTGAAAAAGATGCTTTCCTATAATTTTCTTTCTCAAGGATGGGGTAGTATCTGTGCGTTTTTCCAAATGCCTCATAGCCAACCATACCCATTGTTTCTAGTTTTCTGACTACAGAGGATACTGTATTGTAGGGTGCTTTGGGTTCGGCCATCTGTTCAATGATTTCCTTAACAAATGCCTTGCGAAGATCCCAGAGGATTCTCATGATTTCTTCTTCGCGATGAGTAAGTTTTTGCATGATAAATATGAATGGTTGATTCAAATATAACTAAAATATAGTTGATAAACTAAATATTAGTTATAAAACTTAATTTTCGTTGATGTGTCGAGTGACTTAAATTATTGGTACAATTATCCCGTATTTTATGTAAAGTTGGTATTATAAGTCTCCCATCTTTATTCCAACGAAATCTACTATTGAGGGTTGCAGTAGAGTAAAGGTTGTTTGAAATGAATCCTCTGATAAATCATTAAGTGGATTACTTGGGTTAGTAAACTCAAAAGAACTTGGTATAAATTTCCAAGCATCAGATGTAGGTTCTGAGGCAAATACTCCAAGAGCTATTTTTTTCATTAGGAGTAAATCGCTAATTTTTAGTTTAAAATCACAATTTAAATCTGCGGAAATATATTGATAGGGAGACACAAAAGGAGAAGCCCCAAGCATGTGCCTTTGTGCTTTGACAAGATCTAATAGTGTCAGCTGCGGTGTATACAAATCTATTTTTTTTGCTCTCATAGTGTATTCAACTCCAAATGGAATATTAGGAAACATATACATTCCTTTTTCATCAGTAATCGTTGTTTTAGGAAATTCAGGAAGTGCTGCTACAATATAAATTTCAACACCTTCTACAGGATCTCCCTTCCAACTGGTAACTGTTCCAGAAATGTTTGAATATGGATAACATTCACAAATAAGACAAGGATCATAAACATAAAGTTTGACTTGATCGACTGCATAGTTTCCTCGACTATCCCAGACATACACATCAATAATTGTAAGAGTATCCATGGCATAGTTGCAATAAATAGTCAATGATTTATCAGATATTTCATCCGAAAATGAATATTGTAAATCGGTTTGGGAATAGCAATTATCATTTGAGCCAGCATCTAAACTATCAGCAATTAAATTAATATATGGATAAGCAGTATTGACGTTTATCACAAATTTAGGTATCAATACCGGAGTTGGAGGAGACTTATCAATCACTAGAATATCAATTTCAGCTGTTTTTACATTATTACAATCATCAACTAATTTCCAGCTTACTCTGTGATTTGACATAGGGCCTTCTATTTCAGGAAGTACAATCGTTATTTCTATTCCTATTTCGGTAGGAGCGAGATATACTTCAGGTATTCCGTCTCCATTTGTATCGTCAAAGGTGTTATCATCGAAGGGGGATTGATATGTATACTGTAAATCGGATGTGCCATCACCGCAAAAGTCTACTGTCACAACCCAATTGGCTAAAGAATTAGCACAATCATAATTTTGAGGTATGATAGAATTGTTGACAAGGATTATTATAGTTTCACAAGTATTACCATCGTTATCATAATCCTCACCCGTTATTTCATGGATAAAATCATCTGTATTTTCTATTAAAAGGTTTGACTGGCATTTGGCTCCTATTGAAGTAATTAAAAAAGTAATAAGAATAATAAATCGTAAAATGTTCATGTGGCTTTAATATAATTGGTTCACTAAATAGACATTAATAACTTCTGAACAAATCAGTTGATTTCTTGAATTAATTCTCCAAGTTGGGGATGAACCAATAAGTAATAAAGTCTTTTCCATATTCCATGTAATTAAATGAAAAATTGCAAGTCAACAAGAAGGGAACTATAGTAATATACAAACCAATAATTGATTTATGAATATTTCTATTCAATATAGATGCAGATTGCTTTATTAATAGAATATACAAAAAAAGGCTCAGAATACACTGAGCCCTTACTTTCGATCAACAGAAAAGGCCTTGTCGTGTACCTGCATTCTATGAATGGGTACCCTAATCCTTCTGAAAGCGGTGCAAATGTAATCATTAAAGAACAATTTGGGTTTAAGAGATGGTATTCTAATTCTAGTGAAGAATCGCCTTTAGTTCTTCTTCATTGCTATACTTCTCTGCTATTCTCAATTACTAAACATAGTAAAGTATTGGCTTTTAAACTCAGAGCATGTAAGACAGAGCGTGTCATAATTCATCATTTTATATATAATTATTTATTAATATGATCCATATGGGTCATTGTTCAACGTATATAGTGAGTGTAACTTAGCATTTCAATTAAAGGTCTACTTATATAGGTAGAATTTTAAAAATTAGCAACAATAATAACCACCACTTATGCTGCAATTAACAACCGAGTCTAATCAATGGAAGCCACCATTGAAAAATAAACCAAAGGCTAAAATAATATCTTTAAATTCTCAACTCCATTCTGTGTCTGTAGAGGATTGTACAAAGACAAAACTTTGTATAAAACTGAAAGAAGGAATTGAAATAATTTCCATATTTGACATTATTCGATTAGAATCAGATAGTAATTATACAAACATCTGCACTTTAGATGGAAGAAAATTACTTGTGAGTAGAACTATGAAACTGATTGAAGAAGAATTGCCTAATTCATTATTCATCAGATGTCACAAATCCCATGTAGTCAATGTCGAAAATATCAAAATGATAAAAAAGACTAGTCTAATATTGGATACTGGGAAAGAGATTCCTATTTCTCGTCAAAAATATAAAGAAGTATTATCAAAAATTGAGTTACACTTCATATCTATCTGATCCAATTATCAATACAACAATTACAAAGACAAACTTCATATTATGAAAACACAAATTTTATACACCCTATTTCTATTTTTATCATTTACATTGACAGCACAAGTGAACTTTACCGATTACCCTGGTGGAGCAGGCCCTGACGGTATTGTTCGCTGTGCTTCAATGGAAGTATTCGAAGTTCAAAGACAAAAAAGCTTGTGGATCCTACAATAGTTTTTGAAAAATGGATCAAACCAATTATTAAAGAACAAAAAAACGCAACAAGATCAATAACGGACACAATACTTATCCCAGTAGTGGTACATATATTTCATAATGGTGAAGCGGTAGGTACTGCTCCAAATATTACCGATAGTCAGATATTATCTCAGATACAAGTGATGAATGAAGATTATTTGAAAATCGCGGGTAGTAATGGAGATAATAGCAACCCTGTAGGAGCTAGTGCGATGATAAAGTTTGTAATGGCAAAAACGGGACCTGATGGAACAGCAACTGATGGAATAAACAGAGTAAATATTGGACAAGATGGTGCAACAAGAGATGATATTGAAGGAGGTTTAAAACAAGACAGTCAATGGGATCCTAATCAATATATGAATATGTGGTCCTTAAAATTTGCAGCACCGGATGATAACTTATTAGGGTATGCTCAATTCCCAGAAGCAAGTGGATTAGAAGGAATGCCAACTGGAGAAGAAACTGCAGATACGGATGGTGTAGTGATGAGGTATAATTCCTTTGGTACATCAGACTTGGATGATGATGATGATGATGATACATTCTTACTTGATGCTCCCTATGATTTGGGTAGGACAGTGACACATGAAGTAGGTCACTTCCTAGGTTTGAGACATATGTGGGGTGATGGAGTTGGATGCAACAATGGAACGGCACCACCAAACTGCAGTTGTAATGAAGATGATTTTTGTGATGACACTCCCAATTCAGACCAAGCAAACTATGGTTGTTCTACAGGTAAAACTTCAGCATGCGATCCTCAAAACCCAACCACGGACATGGTGGAAAACTACATGGATTATAGTGATGATGCATGTATGAATATATTCACCGCAGATCAAGTGGTGCGTATAAATGCTGTCATGACTAACTCTCCAAGACGGATGGAATTACCATTTTCACCAGCGTTAAATCCTCCTGCACCAAGAGTAGCATTTGGTCCCACAGTATCTCAGATTACAGAAGGAACTAGCTGCAGTACTAAAGATATTATAGTAGATGTCAATATTGGTTTAGCTCCTTCAGCACTAACCAAAGTAGTTTTTTCTAGCCTTGGTGATGCTTCCTTAGGCGTATGGAGTGACTTCTCGTTCTCTCCTGACACTATCGTCTTTGCAGCTGGAGATGGGGCTCCTAAACAGTTGACCATATCTGTTTATGAAGATGCAGTGGTAGAATCAAATGAGCTATTAATCATAGCAATAGACACTTTAATAACAACTGGAGACGCTATTATTTCCAATTTTGATAATAAAGTCACTACCAAAATTCGAAATGATGATTTTGATCCAGCTCATGCTGCATTTCTTCCCAATAGTACATTGTTAAATGAGACTTTTGATGCTGGATTTCCAGCGGGTTGGACGAATAATTCACCTCTGATAGGTCATGATTGGGTCGTGGGCTCGGCAGCTAACGGAATCGATGGAGGTGCTGATAGTTATGCATACATATCTAGGACAGATTTACCTGGAGATTTATATAGTTATAACCTTACTGAAGCTGCACTCTCATTTCTGGAAACTCCATCATTGGATATGACGTACTGGAAAAATACTTATGTGAATTTTACATATATGGTAGTTGGTGAAGAAGACGCAACAGACGGGACACTCTACGATTTTGGATCTCTGTTGTATTCTATTGATGGTGCAGGTTCTGTTTTGTTGGATAATCTGAAAATAATAAATAATGATGGACAAAGTGGCAAAATAATTAGCCCAGCACAAGTAACTTTTAGAAACGGTAATGAAATAGATTAATAATTGTTTGATGTTCACACCCCCGAGCAATTTGAAGCAATTCGAATTGCTCGATTTTAATACTTAAATTCTCCGATGCTTGCGTCGGGTTCATAAAAAAGATGTTTTTGCATAAAAACGCCTTATCACAAAAAAGATCCGATTT
>CAXBGT010000115.1:0-18181 GCA_963975265.1 uncultured Saprospirales bacterium | reverse complement strand
AACAACATGTAGAGATACGATCGCTTAAAGCGATGTGATCTCTCTCATAGATAAGCAAAAATATAGCCCTTCTACATTAATTTGTGGAAGGGCTTTTTATTTCGGAACTAGCTTCTAGATAAGATGCTATAGTAATCTTAATTTGAATTTTCTTATTTCTTATTTTTTACCACCTGGGATTGAAGGTCTGACCTCGATCTTACTTGGTAATGTTCTCGAATTCATTTTCAACAAATCAACAACTATTTGACCAAGATCTTCTGGTTGAATCTTCCAACTATCTTCTTCACTTGGAGTGTGTCCGTTGAAATAAGTTGACACAGAACCGGGCATGATGGTAGTTACTTTAATTCCATACTGTCTTAAGTCTAGCATTACTGATTGAGTGAATCCAACCAATCCAAATTTACTAGCATTGTAAGCTGAACCTTTTTGAAAAAAATTAGTGCCCGCTAAACTAGCTATGGTGATAAGATATCCTTCTGATTTTTTCAGAGCTTCAATTGATGCTTTTGTACTATAGAAGACTCCAGTTAGGTTAGTGTCTATTGTTGCATTCCACTTTTCGATTGAAAGATCCTCTATAGAGGCGAAGTGTCCGACTCCTGCATTGGCTATCATAATATCTACACTTCCGTATTTAGCTATAGTCCGGTTTACACAGTCTTCTTGGCTGTCATAGTTTCTCACATCACATCCTATACCATGAACACTGTTTCCATGTTTTTCGGCTAATGTTGAAGCAATTCTTTTAGCACTTTCTTCGGACCTACTTGTGATTACCACATTATATCCATTCTCTAACAAAGAGTTTGCTATTCCTAACCCGATGCCTTTTGTTCCTCCTGTGATTATTGCTGTCTTTTTCATTTCTATATATTTATGATTCTAAAAATAAACAGCGATTTGAAGATCTTTGTTTATTCTATGATCAAATGAATCATTTATGATGCTTCTTGAAAAATCTAGTTTCAAATAGAGTGCTGATTCGCATCTAATTTCTTGACAAAAAGTTTATAAAGTAAGTCCAACATGAAAAGTTTTCGATATTGATTGGGTACAGGATTTAATGTTGAAAATGATATAAAGCTAGAATCATCCTATCATTCTTATACAACTAGATCCCCAAAATCCAAATTTCTGTTAAATTTAATCTCTACCATGACATCTCCAGTTTCATTAGTAGGATTCTGTTCTGAAAAGTAGCGAAGCTGCGCAATCATGATAGATAGTTGAACTAATCCCACTTTTCGCGGGATATTGGTTTACTACCTCAATGCTTGCATTAAATTTTAGAGTAGAGGGCTTGCCCTATGGTTACTACCATTTTATTTCTATTCCTCCAAACACCAGATTTGAATTTGATCCTTTTATGTGCAGCAGGGGCAGGCTTTCCTAAATCTTGAAATTTCTGAAATCCATGTTATCCTTAAAATATAGAAATAATCTAACGATAAGTGTTTGGGTGCTTACTATGTTCCTGACTCACCTTTATCCATCAGAGGCTTCTCTGGACAGGTATTGTTTTGTCGTATTTGTTTCTTGTAGAATAATGATCTGTAGGGTAAAAATAAGAGTTGTCGACATCTGAGTCGCAACCAATTCTAGTTCCATACTCGGTTGATGTAACATATATATTGAAGATAGAATCTCATCATAGAGGTAACCGTTTTAATTCCATTCAGTAAGTATAAATATAGAAATTGAGTGATTCTCGTATTCTTCCATTTTGTAGATTCATTATCATAATATGCAGTAGTCTTCTAGTGACCGTAATCATATATTATGCATTCGCTGGTTAAGGAATCGTTTTATCAAATTTCTGTATCTCCTGAATAATGAGTCCGTATAAAGGAACACTATCTAGATAAAATCTTTCGGAAGTTTTGAAGTCACAAGCTCTTTTACATCCATCAGGGTACTATAATGTATCTATATTACTATTAAGTGGAACAATATAGCCAAACATACAAAAGAATATCAATACAATTGATCTGGCCAATATTTCTATCTATTACAATGGTATATTCCCATGCTTCTTTTTGGGTATTGAAACTGCTTTATTCTCTAGCATAGAAAAAGCTTTTATCAGCTTACGTCTTGTATTTCTTGGAAGTATAACCTCATCTATAAATCCTCTTTGAGCTGCAGAATATGGATTAGCAAATAATTTAGCATACTCATCCTCTTTTTCTTTAAGCTTAGCGGCAGGGTCGTCAGCTGCTGATATTTCTCTTCGGAAGATTATTTCACTTGCTCCTTTTGCACCCATTACTGCGATTTCAGCACTTGGCCATGCATAGTTCATATCTGCACCAATATGCTTACTGTTCATTACATCATATGCACCACCATATGCTTTTCTTGTGATAACAGATATTCTAGGTACCGTTGCCTCACTAAGGGCATACAATAGTTTTGCGCCATTGGTTATTATGCCATTCCATTCTTGATCAGTACCTGGCAGAAATCCTGGTACATCTATCAATACTAACAACGGAATATTAAAACAATCACAAAATCTAGTAAATCGAGCTGCTTTTTTCGAACTATCAACGTCAAGGCAACCAGCTAGTACCATAGGTTGATTTGCTACGATTCCAATACTTCGTCCTCCTAATCTGGCAAAACCAACTATTATATTCTCAGCATAGTTTTTATGAATTTCATAGAACGATTCTTTATCAGATATGCCTTTTATGACCTCGTGCATATCATAGGGTTTATTGGCACTATCAGGGATCACAGAATCTAACTGTTCTCTAATTTCATCTCCTAATTCATAAGGCAGTTTACTGGGTTTTTCTTCACAACTTTGGGGCATATAACTTAGTAGTCTTCTTACTTGATTCAAGCAATCTAAGTCATTAGCAGCAGTAAGATGTGTAACTCCAGATTTTGACGAATGCGTACTGGCACCTCCGAGCTCTTCGGAAGTCACTGTTTCGTTTGTAACGGTTTTTACAACATTGGGTCCAGTGACAAACATGTAACTAGAATTTTCAACCATGATCGTGAAGTCTGTCATTGCAGGAGAGTATACAGCACCACCCGCACAAGGTCCCATTATTGCTGATATCTGAGGAACTACACCTGAAGCCATAACATTCTTGTAGAAGATATCAGCATATCCACCAAGTGATCTTACTCCTTCCTGTATTCTTGCACCTCCACTATCATTCAGACCAATTACTGGAGCTCCAGTCTTCATTGCCATATCCATCACTTTACAAATTTTTTCTGCGTGAGTTTCTGAAAGTGATCCACCAAAAACAGTAAAGTCTTGTGCAAAAATATAAACCAATCGACCTTCAACTGTACCATAGCCAGTTACTACACCATCGCCATAGAAAATTTGGTCTTCCATTCCGAAATCCTTGGTTCTGTGTGTAACCAATATACCAATCTCCTCGAATGATCCTTCATCAAGAAATAAATGAATACGTTCTCTAGCTGTTAATTTCCCTTTTTGATGTTGTTTATCTATTCTTTCTTGACCGCCTCCAAGATGCGCTAATGCTATTTTATCGTTGAGTACTTTTAATTTATCTTCCATGTTGTTTCTTAGTCTCTAATTGTGAATCTAATTGGTGTGATAGATTATAATCTATTTGTGCTCCATTCATCAGAAGGATGAACAATAGCTGCAGCTTTACCACTCTCTTTCAGGTAATTTTTAACTGCAATTATTGCAGCTACCTTTCGTTCTGATGCCGAAGAGTCATGATAAGACTCTGGGTTAAAATAATTTTTAACAAAATGAGTATCAAATTTTCCACTAATAAATGCTTCATGTCCAAATACAAATTCTCCAAAGGGCAGGGTAGTCTCGATCCCTTTGACTCGGAATTGGCTAATCGCATTTTTCATCTTTTCTATAGCATCTTCTCTTGAAGAGCCGTATGTAATCAATTTAGCTATCATTGGGTCATAAAAAATAGGAATATCCATTCCTTCTTCATATCCATCATCAAGACGGATACCTTCTCCTTCTGGTCGCCTATATTTTTCCAATGTTCCGATACTCGGTAAAAAGCCATTCAGTGAATCCTCGGCATAAATTCGCAGTTCCATCGCGTGTCCTATAATTGAAAGGTCTTCTTGTGAGAATGCCAATTTTTCTCCTCTGGCTACTCTTATTTGTTGTTCTACAAGATCAATTCCAGTAATCATTTCTGAAACGGGATGTTCTACTTGCAATCGGGTATTCATTTCTAGGAAATAAAATTTCATATTGTCGTCAAGAAGGAATTCAACAGTTCCCGCACCTTCATAATCACATGCTTTAGCAACTTTGATAGCCGCTTCGCCCATTAACTTTCTAATTTTAGGTGTAAGTATTGCGGATGGCGCTTCCTCAACTACCTTTTGATGTCTTCTTTGAATACTGCAGTCCCGTTCAAAAAGATGAACTACATTTCCATGACCATCAGCAAGCACTTGTATTTCAATATGCCGTGGACTGGAGATGTATTTTTCTATAAAAACAGAACCATCTCCAAATGCTGATTTAGCTTCACTGATTGCTCGTTCCATTTGTTCTGGTAGCTCTTCAGAATTATTTACTATCCGCATTCCTTTACCACCACCACCGGCTGAAGCTTTTATCAGAATTGGAAAACCAATATCTTCAGCTATTATTATTGCTTTTTGAACATCTTCTATTGCTTTATCGATTCCCGGCACCATCGGAATATTGTAATCCTTTACTGCATCTTTTGCAGCCAGTTTACTTCCCATGATTTCTATAGCATGAGATTTCGGTCCTATAAATTTTATCCCTGCATTCGTAACCAGATTAGCAAAAAGTGCATTTTCACTTAAAAATCCGTATCCTGGATGAATGCCTTCTGCTCCAGTATCTTTAGCAGCTTGAAGAATATTCTCCATTACTAAGTATGATTGAGCTGATGGAGAAGGTCCTATATGTACAGCTTCATCAGCGTATCTTACGTGTGGTGCATTTCTATCAATATCTGAATACACAGCTACAGTCTTTATACCCATTTTATGGGCTGTGCGCATGACTCTTATTGCTATTTCGCCTCTATTGGCTATTAAGATCTTTTTCATAAATGTTGCTCTTGCTTAGTATGAGATGAAGGAGATGAACTATACCATTCTAGTACATTTTTTGATAAAACATGAGATCGAATCATTCCATTTCGATGATCACAGCACCTTTATCGACGGTTGCCCCAACTTTAAAGTTCACCGATTTTATGACACCTCTCCCTTCCGCTTTTATCACATTTTCCATTTTCATTGCCTCCAAAATCAATATTGAACATCCCGCTTCGATTTCATCACCAGATTTTACCATTATATCTAGTATTAGTCCTGGCATTGGAGCTAATATGTCAGTTACCTTAGTTTCTGAGATAGCATCAAGCCCCATGGAACTAACGAGTTGATCGTATTTGTCCATAATATCAAAGCGAAATCGCTTATTGTTGACATGGATAGTTCCTGTTTTAGGGTTTTGACCTACTTTAGGGATAGTCACATGATAGGCTTTCATTTCTTCTAATACATGATAACCAACAGGTGTAGAATGATTATCCATTTCGTCAAGGTCTTTGTAAGTGACTATGATTTCTTCTCCGTCTATTAATACTTTGTACATTTTCAAATATGGTTAGGTGAAAATCGAAGTGTAAATATATAAATGAGATATTAATTAATCTTTTATTATACCCTCAATATTAATAGATTATCTAGTTGATTGAATTTTATAAGTTATATCGTATATTTTTTACACACATTGAAACACTATTTATGACAATAAATTAAAATATATCAAAATGATTTAGATATATAGATTATTGAAGTGGTATTGAAGTTATATATTTACATAGTGAATATTCGAAACGCAAATTGAAGAATAACTAAATTAATGGAAGTTCAAAACGATACTGATTTATTAAATAAACTAAATGACTGGTCGAATGTGTCGCAAGATGATTTGACTGCACATGTATTTTACCAAAAATCAGAACAAACTTTAGAGGCATTCAGTATGTTTTATAAAGATTATTCAGAAAATGAAATTTCAAACGAGAACTATCATACAGCGTTTGTATGGTCTATCCAAATTAGAGATTTTTCACTGCTACTAAGAGATTCTTTGCTTTCTTTGGTTAAGTACGAGCAATATATCAATGATGATGCAGATGTTGATAAAGACTTTGTATTAAATCTTGGTTCTACAATAAAACAAGCTGCCCTTGATATATTAAACAGTAGAGCAGGAAATAGCTTGTCTGATAAAGAGCTTAAGCAATATGAGCATCAGATAAATCCTATTTCAATTATTTTAGAGCAAGTAGAGGAATTAAATATTCAATTAAAAAAGATCTATAGAAGCCATGATAAGGTAAATGAAATACGTATAAATCTAGAAAGTTTCAAAAGGGAGTTTTATTTAAGTTTTCAAAAACAAACGAGTTTTGTTGAAAGTCTCATCGACCATATAGATGATGTCGCTGAACAAATAAGTGCAATACATCCGAATGGAGTAAAGGAAAAAATTTCGGAAGTGATTGATCGAATAAATTTTTCCTACAGTGAATTAGAAATTTTACAGGGAATCGAGTCTATGGAGGTACTTTCTTATCCAGAAAAGATAAGTTTGAATGTTCCAGTAGATGTTGATTCTGGACGATTGATCAGTAAAGCACTAGATATTCAATCTGAGTTTTCTAAGTGGTTCTCTGGCAATGTCTATCCTCATATTATAGAATTAGAAAATAGACGAAACCTTGCATTAGAAGCAAGCTTAGCTGCATTGAATCATGCTAGAGTTAAATTGGCAGCATTGATATTGGATGAGAAAGATTCCTATGATACTGCATCATCTGATGTAAAAGTTGGAATCACAGAATTAAGAACAAAGCACATCAATCCATTACAGAAAGAAGCAACAGAAAATACATTAAAAATAGAAAAGTATTTTGATCAGGATTTTCATGCTTCCTCTATCTATGATGAGACTAGCCTCTTTATGCCTAATAATGGCAGTGTGCAAATGACCAATATAAGCCGTGACGCTCAAAAGAGAATGGTTTCTTACTATAAAAAGTATAAGACTTTAAGTTATGGGTGGGTTGAAAGATCTCTTGCGAAATATATAGAACTAGATAGAATTCCTCATAATAGCTATATCTCGAATAAACTATTAATAAATAAAAACGATGAAAGGCTATCGCTGTTTTTAAAAAAGGGATATCTCGGTAAATCATTTTCAGTAGTTAGACCCGATTTGATCGAACCAATTATTAATGATTACCAGCTATGGAAAAGTGGTTATGCTGCAGCGATATTAATATTTGGCCAATCTGGATCAGGGAAATCTGCTCTAATGGGTATGTTGTCTCAATCGGCCATGATTGATGAAATGGTTAGTGTAAATGCTGGGGAACCCTATTTTACTAAGAATAAATCTTTTGAACGGAGTTATGATCTTGAGAAAGTAGTTACACATATCGCACATCAATACATAGGGCAAAAAGTAATCTTGACCATTGATGATCTCGGTCAATGGCATAATAAGAAATATAACCTATTTGATAATGTAAGTGCCTTATTTGCACTGATACAAAAGTTTAAGGAAGATATATTTTTCATAGTCAGTTGTAATTCTTACTTGAAAGGAAGAATTGGTATTTTTCGAGATCTCAACTTGTTTTTTTCTACACAGGTAAGCGTAAGTAAACTATCCAATGATGATATAAAAGAAGCCTTACTGATGAGATTCAGAGCGTTGCCAGAACTAGGACTATCTGATACAGGGCATGAAAACACGATAAGTCCAATACTCAGAAATGCGAATGGAAACATCGGTCATGCAATGATGGAGTATTCTAGATTTTATAACTCAGAATATAAACCTGATCTTAAGTCTCAAGAGTTTGTTGAATTGGTGAAGGATCATAAAACAATCTTAAAGTACATTCTTTGTTTTCAAAGTATTGATAAAAATGATTTGGCTAAGATGTTAACTGACATAGAACTTACAGATTTCATGAATCATATTAGATACTTAATAGGCTTAAAAGTATTAGTTTATACCAAAGCAAATATTGTTACTGTGAACCCATTCTTGATCTACTCAGTGGAAAAAGCCCTTGAACATAAATCGCAAACATGAATGAAATAGTAGAATATAGCTTTGTATCGTGGTTTCAATTTTTTATTGTTGGAGGTGTAGGATTGCTAACATTATTAGTGGCGGACAGATTCCACCTTTTCAAAAGACATTCTTGGAAGACATCGATAGGCTACCATATGTTTTTCTGTTTTATTATGAGCATAATTACTATTGTTTTTTTAGCCGTGCATCCAGTATTTCATTTAATACTATTGTTGGTCGTTTTTGGGTTTATTTATAAGAATATCTTTGCATATATTGTATCTATTTTTAATCTATATTTTTCTAAGATACACATGGGGGATAGAATCAGAATAGGAGACACTACGGGTGTTTTGACTAATATAAATCTGGGAGGAATGCACATATCCTCCCATAATGAAAAGACATTCTACCCATTTAACAATTGGAAAGGTGATAAAATCGTTTTGCTCTCGGAAGCGGGTAAAGTAGCATTAGCACTGTTTATTAAGGATGAAGAAAATAGGACTGTTCAAGAAAGTATTTATGCTTTGGAGAAGAATCTTTTTAATTTTCCTTATCTGGCGAATGAAGAAATATCAATCAGTTCTCAGGATGGAGATCTTGTTTTAAATGCTATGGTTTCTACAGGAAACATGAAAGAAAGTATTAAATCTAATATCCAAAGATTTGGATTTTCAATAAAAGAAATAAATAATTAGTAGTATGGAAGGTTTAATGAAAGAACCATATCCGTTTATCATAGCGGCATCAGTTATATTGATAGTTTCCTTCCTTTTTGGAGAAATATCTAAGAAGACTAGTATTCCTTCTGTTCTTCTTTTGATCATATTTGGTGTGTTCATTAAATTAGGTATGGACAATTTTGGTATTGGTGATTTTAATTTTCTGCCAATACTTAAGATCCTTGGAACCATCGGTCTGATTATGATTGTATTGGAGGCAGCACTAGAACTAAAACTAGAGCGGAGTAAACTTGTGCCCATACTATTGGCGCTTGGTATCGCTTTAGTGGGATTATTATTATCTACATGGATTACTGCAGAGATATTGCATTATTTTATTGATTTTAGTGAATATAACACTCCAGGTTTAGAACAAAGCAAGCTAGTGGCTTGGCTTTATGCAACTCCTCTTTCGATATTATCCAGTGCTATTATTATTCCAAGTGTCGTTGATTTAAGGAATGATAAGAAAGAATTTCATATTTATGAAAGCACGTTTTCAGATATCATAGGTATTATGTTGTTTCAACTCCTTAGTGGTATGATTGTACAGCCTGGTTCTGATGCACATGCAAGTGGCTTGGGGAGTTTTGCACTTTCCTTTTTGCTGATAATGGCAATAGCTTTGATATCAAGTTATATGATTGTATTGATATTTCAGAGAATCAGTTCATCAGCTAAGCTATTTTTATTGATTGCAACATTACTACTAGTTTATTCTGTTGGTGTATTGATGCACCTGTCTGCTTTGATTATTATTTTGATCTTCGGATTGGTGATAGCGAACATGGATTTGTTCTTTGTAGGGCCACTCAAAAAATGGTTAGACAAGAAGAAAGCACACGATATATATCATGGACTCCACGTAATCACTTTAGAGACTGCATTTGTAATTAGGACATTCTTTTTTGTTGTGTTTGGGATTACGATAGTGTTCTCTTCATTAAGTAGTTTGTCTGTACTTGGTGTATCAATTCTTTGTATAGCTGTTATATATATCATTAGGTATTTGCTACTCCGAGCATCATTGGGATCAGATATTCATCCGCAAATATTTATAGCGCCTAGAGGATTAATTACAATATTACTTTTCTATAAAATTCCAGAATATTTAGAGACAGAGAATTTTAGTCAAGGCATACTGTTATTTGTAATCATAGGTACTAGTATAATAATGACAATCAGTTTGATTATGAATAAGAATAGAGCCAATAAAGCAATTAAAGGTGTACAGTCTGTAGATATCTCAGAAACCAAATGGAAAGTTCCAGACCTTAAGCCGAAAACAGATTCATAACAACTACGACTATAACTATGAATCAGAAAATTAAAAAAGAATATAAAAACGCCGATATTTCTGTCGTATGGCAGCCGCATCTTTGCATCCATAATAAATCTTGTTGGAAAGGATTAAAAGGTGTTTTTAGACCTCTAGAAAGACCATGGGTTAACTTAGAAGGAGGAACAACAGAGGAAATTATAGCGCAAGTTGGGAAATGTCCATCTGGTGCTTTATCATATTACAAGCTAAAACAGAAAAAAATGGAAAATCAAGAATCAAACGACGAAAACATTAAAGTAAAAGTAATACCTGGAGGTCCATTGATGGTAACAGGGGCATGTGAGATTACACATGCTGATGGAACAGTACAAGTAAAGGAGAATAAGACAACCTACTGTAGATGTGGCTTGAGTAACAATAAGCCGTTTTGCGATGGAGGTCATAAAGGAACAAATTGGGAAGGGTAGACATTTACTAGTATCCAAAAAGCACTAAGGCGCAGTTCGAAAGTTCTGCGCTTTTTTTTATTATTCGTTCTACCATTCTCATGTTTTTAAAGATCCTTGCTTCTAATCTAGTTGGTAACAACATGACACTACCTAGAGATTTATCCTCTTTTGTTGTCGAAATGTAAAGTGGTCAGCCAAGGTTTGAATGGATATCTATATCGGAAGTCAATAATGATGGTTGTAATATCCAAGTTAGCCCTAACGGTTATTTTATTCATGGATAACAATAGGATATGTGAATGGAGAAGATTATGGTATTTTGACAGGACATACAGCTATGTAGATAGATGAGCGCCTTCATCATTGGTTTTATTTAGATTGGAGCAAATAGGTATTGATGGTCAAAAAGCACATTCTGAAGTTCGGTTTATAGATCTGTACCTGAGTATGAAAAGGGTTTTACAACAGTCTTTGAGGGCTATATTAATATCGGAGGGCTAGAAGAAAACGTTTCAAATGAAATACATAATATGGTGCAAGAAAGCATAATAGATGGAATGATCTCAAATGGAGAAAAGATAGAACTTAGAAATTTACTGAATGGTATGTACTATGATTACTAATGGGAAAGAGGCATTTACGATCATAAAGTTGTAATGCAGAAAATATAGTGATAGATCGAGTTTTTCTTAGAAGTCTTTTTAAGCTCATTCATTATGAATGGGCTTTTGTATTATCTGATAACAAATTCTCTCAACTTCTCAACTACAAGTCCTACAAACTGCACATCGGGTAAAATAGCTTCAGCGTCCTCAGGAGAAAAATACGAAACATCAAATCCTTGAGTTTTTAATTGCTTAGCTTCTCCGTTTATATAGACTGATGAAACTAGACTTAGGGCAACTAAAGAGCAGAAAAGTATTTGTTGGACTTTCTTGGGGGTCATAGAGAGCGATTTTCAAATTAGTTTGTAATAATTGTCAAGTTAATAGATGCAAGATATTCAGAATAGTTGCATGCTACATGTTAATTAACGTTACATAAATATTAAAAGTTACACTTTTTAGTCAAATTTATCTAAAAATTATGCGACTTGGTCGATACTTATCCGTCTATTGAAGATTATTTTATTCTGCAAACGTCCAATGTCATTCATGTTTCTAGATATTTATTATACTCTTGGTTCATTAAAACATATTAAAATTTTATTAATATATATTTATCAATATATTTGCGGAATCAAAACAGAGCAATGAAGCAATACAAAGATCTCTTGTCGCATATTTTAGAAACCGGTGTCAAGAAAACAGATCGTACGGGAACAGGGACTATTTCCTGCTTTGGATATCAAATGAGATTTGATCTATCCAAAGGTTTTCCGATGCTTACTACTAAAAAACTTCATCTAAAGTCTATAATTCACGAACTTTTATGGTTTCTTAAAGGAGATACAAATATTGCGTATCTCAAAAAGCATAATGTGAAAATTTGGGATTCTTGGGCAGATGAGAATGGTGACTTAGGACCTGTCTACGGAAAACAGTGGAGATCCTGGCAATCCCCTAATGGAGAAGCGATTGATCAGATACAGAGAGCTGTAGATTTAATAAAGAATACACCCGATAGCAGACGAATAATTGTAAATGCGTGGAACGTTGGAGAACTTGGAGAGATGGCATTAACCCCATGCCATTGTCTATTCCAATTCTATGTGGCAGATGGGAAGTTGTCTTGTTTACTTTACCAAAGATCTGCAGATACATTTTTAGGTGTACCATTTAATGTAGCTTCTTATGCTCTATTAACAATGATGATGGCGCAGGTGACTGGGCTAGAAGTAGGAGAGTTTGTTCATGCGTTTGGGGACGTGCACTTATATTTAGATCACCTTGATCAAGCTAAACTTCAATTGACAAGAGAAGAAAGAGTACTGCCAACAATGAAAATAAATACAGATGTAGATTCTATTTTTGATTTTAAGTTTGAAGACTTTGAATTGATTAATTATGATCCACATCCACATATAAAAGCAAAGGTTTCTATTTAGTGGAATCTTTTACAATACTATTACACTACTTTTATTTAGAAATAATCTAAATAAGTGAAATACGTACGGTTTTGTAGCTTTAAAATAATGTTAAACACTATTTTTGCAGCGTATTGAGAGTGGATATTTACAATCCTCTGAATACCAAAGATAAATAAGTATTGAAAAGAATTATATAATGATATATAAGCATCTCAACATTAATAAATTACTAACGCTCTTGTTAGTAATGTTTTCTTTCAGCCTTCACGCCGAGGTTAGTCCTGCAGCTGGCAAGACTGTATTCAAGAACTACTGTGCATCATGTCACAATAAGAATATGGTTTCGGATATGACTGGACCCGCACTTGCTGGTCTGGAGGATAGATGGGACACTCAAGAAAATCTTTATGCTTGGATCAGAAATGCTCCAGCTATGATTTTTGAGACAGGTCACCCTAGAGCCTTAGAATTATGGAATGAGTGGAAGCCAAGTGCTATGACTGCATTTCCACAGTTAACAGATGATGATATCGCATCTACAATATTGTATATTAATGCAGTAGCGGAAGGTACATTTGGCGTTCCTGAAGGAGGTCTTATAACTAATGTTTTACCAGTTGAAGAGGAATCAAATTTCTGGTTATATGCACTTCTTTTAGGTATTCTTGGATTACTAGCTGTCCTTCTTACTAGAATCATTAATAACCTAGATGTACTTGCAGCTGCAAAAGAAGGAAAGGATATAGAGCAAAAGACTTTAATGAAGTCACTTACTTCTAAAGGGGTGGTTGGATTCTTAATATTCGGGTTAGTTGTGCTTGCAGGTTACACTACAGTTACTAATGCAACCAATTTAGGAAGACAACAAGGGTATCAGCCAGATCAGCCAATCAAATTCAGCCATGAAACACATGCCGGGATCAATAAGATAGATTGTCAATATTGTCATGATGGTGCAAGAAGATCAAAGCACTCGGTAATACCTGCTGCCAATACTTGTATGAATTGTCACAAAGCAATCAAAGTAGGTTCTGAATACGGAACTGCTGAGCTAACTAAGATCTACGCTTCTGTAGGGTTTAACCCATCTACAGATAAGTACATGGAAAACTATGAAGACATTTCAACTGAAGAGTACAAAGAAATCTACTCTAAGTGGATTGAAGATCAATACTTAGTAGAAACTGGTTTAGCTGAGATAGATGGAGAAGGTAAGAACATTGTGAAATCACAATGGGAAGAAATCGTTAAATCCCTCACTAATGATCAAAAGAAAAGCGTACAAGGTCCAATAGAATGGATCAGGATTCATAATCTCCCTGATCATGTTTATTTCAATCATGCACAGCACGTAACTGTTGGTGGTGTAGAATGTCAAGATTGTCATGGTACAGTGGAAGCAATGGAAGTTGTTCAGCAACATTCACCATTATCAATGGGATGGTGTATTAACTGTCACAGAAAAACAGAAGTGAAATTCAAAGAAAATGAGTACTACGAATCTTACTCTCAATACCATGAAGACTTACAGTCTGGTAAAAAGGATAAGGTGACAGTTGCCGATATAGGAGGTCTTGAATGTCAAAAATGCCACTATTAATACTTAGTGCAAATAAATAAGAAACTATAAAGTCTGATTTAATCAGAAATAGATATACATAGTCAAACAGCTTTAAATGAAAGATAATACATCGAATATTTGGATAGGAGGAAAGGATCTAACAAACGATCCTGAATTCATTGAAATATCTCAAAAAGAGTTTGCTGAGCCAACCAATCTTATAGAGGATCTTGGCAATGAAGAAGTTGCTGCTTCAATGGGTGGTAATAGAAGAGATTTCTTAAAATTCTTGGGATTTGGTCTTGGTGCTGCTACTGTAGCAGCGGGATGTGATATTCCGGTAAAAAGAGCGATTCCATATGTTGTGAAACCGGATTCAATTGTTCCAGGAGTAGCCTCATACTATTCATCTACTTATGTATCTGGTGGAGAGTCTCTGCCAATTCTTGTGAAGACAAGAGAGGGGAGACCAATCAAAATAGAAGGGAATATATCTTCTAGTATAACTCATGGTGGTACATCAGCAAGAGCACAAGCTTCTGTGCTAAGTTTATATGATACTTCAAGATTTGCGACTCCAAAGATGAAGTCATCAGGAGAATGGACTGCAAGCAATTGGGCAGATGTAGATAAAGCTGTTTCTGCAGCTTTGGTGTCAGCTAAAGGAGTCAGAGTAGTAACAAATACAGTGCTTAGTCCTACAGCCAAAGCAGCAATGTCAGAATTTACTGATAAGTTTGGTGCATCTGTTGTAACCTATGATCCTGTATCTAGTGCAGCGATACTTGATGCAAATGAGCAATCATTTGGTGATAGAGTAATTCCCGACTATAGATTTGACAAGGCTGATGTAATCGTTTCATTTGGAGCGGATTTCTTAGGAACATGGATCTCACCTGTAGAATATTCATCTCAATGGGTAAAAGGAAGAAAAATAGCGGATATTAAAAATCCTACAATGTCTAGACACATTCAAGTTGAGTCTGGGATGTCAATGACGGGATCAAACGCAGATAATAGAATCATGGTAAGACCATCAGAGATGGGAGCTGCGATTGCTTATCTAGCGAATAAGATAGTAGGTGGTATTTCTGCACCTGCCTTAAATGCAGAAGCTGAAGCTGCACTTGATAAAATTGCTGTAGAATTAGGCAATGCAAGAGGGAAATCTCTTATAGTAAGTGGTTCAAATAATGTCTCAGAGCAAATTTTAGTAAATGCAATTAACAATGCATTAGGCAACTTGGGGACTACCGTTAATTTTACTCATGCCTCATTACAAAGACAAGGAAGTGAGAAGGAATTAACACAATTAGTGTCAGATATCAATTCTGGTAGCGTAGATGTAGTAATATTCAATCAATGTAATCCTGCCTACGATTTCGCAGGAACTGAAGCACTGAAAACTGCACTTGCTAAAGTGAAAACAAAAATATCTTTCGCTACATCAAATGATGAGACGACTGATATGTGTGATATTATTGCTCCTACAAATCACTCTTTAGAGAGTTGGGGAGATGTAGAAGCAAAAAGAGGTCAATTCAGTATTATCCAGCCAACAATTAGTAATCTTTTTGATACTAGACAATACGAGCAGTCATTATTGACATGGGCAGGATCATCTAGCCTAGATGGTGAAGCAGATCAACCCTATTTTGATTACTTAAAAGCAAGTTGGGAAAAAACAGTATTTGCAAGTCAATCAAAATTCTCAACATTTCAGTCTTTTTGGGATAGTGTACTTCAAGATGGTGTTTATGAAGGAAGTGGAGCGAGTTCTGCACCTTCTTTCTCAGGAAATGTATCTTCTGCAGCATCAGGAATAAGTAAGCCTTCAAGTTCTGATGTTGAGGTATCGTTCTACGAATCAATCGCTCAAGGAAATGGACAATTTGCAAATAACCCTTGGCTACAAGAAATGCCAGATCCAGTTACAAGGACTTCTTGGGGTAACTACCTTGCTGTGCCTGTGAACTTTGATGGAGTAAGGACTTTCGTTGGATACAATGATTTAGTGGATGGAGATTTAGTTGATGTTACTATTGGTGCTAAAACGGTAAGAGTTCCTGTTGTTCAACAATTTGGACAAATGGCAGGAACTGTTTCACTAGCATTAGGATACGGTAGAGAATTTGGAATCAAAGGAGACGCAGTAGGTGTAAATGTAAATGATGTATTAACTATCGGAAAAGATGGCAATACTAACTATTACAATACTAGTGCATCTATTACAAATAAAGTAGGAAAAGAAGATTATTTCTCATGCGTTCAGTATCACCATACTATGGGTGTCAAAGCTGAAGAAAAGGGAACAGGAGAAATCATCAATGCTGATGAAGCGGCTACAGTTTTCTTCGATTATTTTACGGGTGTAAAAGGATTTCAAGGATCATTGACAGATAGGTCAATTATTTATAATTCTACAATAAAAGACCTTAAAGAGAATGTTGAGGTTCTGGAAGGTAAGAGAGCTCATGCTCAACACCTTAATGCTCAACAGATTTATGGTGGATTTGATGACAAATATGAAATGGGTCATCACTGGGGAATGAATGTCGATCTAAATTCTTGTACTGGATGTGGAGCATGCACTGTAGCTTGTATGTCTGAGAATAATGTTCCGGTTGTAGGAAAGAGAGAAGTGTCGAGACACCATGAGATGTCTTGGTTGAGAATTGATAGATACTACTATGGAGACGCTAAGAATCCAAATGTAGTGTACCAACCAATGATGTGTCAACACTGTGATAATGCTCCATGTGAGAACGTATGTCCAGTAAACGCGACAAACCACTCATCAGAAGGACTTAACCAAATGACATACAACAGATGTATTGGTACAAGGTATTGTGCGAATAATTGCCCATACAAGGTGAGAAGATTTAACTGGTTAGATTATACAACTGCAGATTTATTCCCAGCGAATCAACCTTCATTGGCAGGTGAAGAAGTACCATTTGGTGCAGACAACCTAACAAGAATGGTTCTTAATCCAGACGTAACTGTAAGATCAAGAGGTGTCATCGAAAAATGTAGCTTCTGTGTCCAAAGATTACAATCAGGTAAACTGACTGCAAAAATTGAAGGAAGGAGATTAAATGACAATGATGTTAGTTCTGCATGTATGACAGCTTGTCCTACTGGTGCTATTACATTCGGTGATTTGAATAACAAGAAAAGTGAATTAGTTAAGAAGAATACTTCTCCATTATCATACTTGGTATTAGAAGAGGTAAATATTAGACCCTCAGTTACTTACACAATGAAAGTAAATAACAGAGATACGTCTTTTGACGCTTAATTAGTTTGAGAATATATTTAAAAGAAACACATAACACTAATATATGAGTGCTGTTGTAAGTCCAATTAGAGAACCTTTAATAACGGGGTCAAAAACCTATCATCAGATTACGGAGGATTTAATATCTCCTACTGAAAGAACCCCTCCAATGGGGTGGGTGATAGGTTTAATACTTTCTATCATTACTTTTTCGTTCGGTGCATTTTGTATCGTTTGGACGATTTGGCATGGTATAGGAACATGGGATCTAAATAGAACTATCGGTTGGGGATGGGATATTACCAACTTTGTTTGGTGGATCGGTATCGGTCATGCTGGAACTTTGATTTCTGCCATACTTCTTCTGTTTAGACAGAAATGGAGAACTGGAGTAAACAGAGCTGCCGAAGCAATGACCATATTCGCTGTAATGTGTGCCGGGTTATTTCCAGTTATTCACATGGGGAGAGTTTGGTTAGCAATTTTTATATTTCCATATCCAAATACAAGGGGTCCACTATGGCCTAACTTTAACTCACCATTATTATGGGATGTATTTGCGATATCAACCTATTTCACGGTATCGTTATTATTCTGGTATACAGGGCTTGTACCTGATTTCGCAACAATAAGAGACAGAGCCTCAGGATTTAGGAAAAAGATTTACAATTTCCTATCATTTGGTTGGACAGGGTCGGCAAAGCACTGGCAAAGGTGGGAATCA
>CAXBGT010000114.1:0-18582 GCA_963975265.1 uncultured Saprospirales bacterium | reverse complement strand
AATGGTATTCATTTATGAAACAATAAATAAAAAAACCACGTTGTAGAAAGGAATCAGAAATTGTATTTCAATTTTAGTAATTTCGTCATTCAATCAGAATATAAAATAGCAATAGCGTCATTGTATATTCAAATTAAATTAGACTACATGCGATTTTTTATAATCCTATTCATATCAATTTTTTCATTAGGTCTATCTGGACAGGACTCTAGATTGGCAGAGCAATACTACCAGTCTGGAGAATACGAGAAGGCGGCTAGTATGTATCTTACACTATTTGAAAAAGTAAATAGAAACGACTACTACTTTAATAGGTATGTAGAGTCACTGATTGCAGTAGAATCATATGTAGAAGCTGAAAAGGCTATAAAAAGTCAAATCAAAGCAAGGCCAAAAGATATCCAACTGTATGTCACTTATGGCAATCTGTTTGAGAAGCAATCTGATAATGTAAATGCAGAGAAACAATATAAAAAGGCTATAGAAAACATGCCTGCAGATGTGGGAGTAATTAGTCGAATAGGGAGCTCTTTTACTTCATTGGCAAAGTATGATATCGCCATCCAAGTTTATGAAAAAGGAGAAGAATTAGTCAAGAGGGAAAATATGTTTTCCAATTATTTAGCTGATCTTTATTTTAGAAAGGGGAATGTACCAAAAATGGTCACTGGCTATCTTAATAGTATAGATAGATATAAAAATAATATCAATAACCTGATAAATGTATTCCGAAGAAACTTGGACGATGAGGGATACGTAGAGTTGCAGAAACAACTTTATGAGCGAATCCAAGATGATAAGCCAAATGAACTATATAATGAGGTACTAGAATGGACTTTCATTTATAGAAAAGAATACAAAAAGGCATTTCGCCAAGCCAGAAGTTCAGATCGTAAGAATGAAGAAAACGGAGGTAGAGTATTCGAAGTAGCTGAGATTGCTTATAATGATAGAGCTTATGATGTGGCGATAGATGCATTCTCATATGTTACCGAGACAAAAGGCGAAAACTCTAGCTATTACTTAGATGCAAAAAGAGGATTGCTCAATGCCAAAAAGAAAAAAATTACGGGCAATTATGATTATACAAAAGAGGATTTAGTTATTCTTAAAAATGAATACAACTCGTTTTTAGATGAATTTGGTAGAAATAGGCAGACAGCATTTTTGATGTCAGAGTTGGCTGATTTCGAAGCATTATATCTTAACGATTTGGATACTGCGGTGATGATTCTGCAAGAGATGATATCATTCGCTGGAGTAGATAAGTATGTAGTAGCAAATGCCAAACTTAACCTAGCGGATTATTTGCTGATGCAAGGCGATGTTTGGGAATCAACACTTCTCTACAGCCAAGTAGATAAAGCGATGAAAGAAGGAATACTGGGAGAAAGAGCGCGTTTCAGAAATGCAATGTTATCGTACTACAGAGGAGATTTCGAGTGGGCGCAAGAGCAATTTGACATTTTGAAAACAGCGACCTCAAAGTTGATTTCTAATGATGCTATAGATCGATCTGTTTTTATCATGGATAACTTAGGTTTGGACACAACAGCAGTGCCATTACAAATGTTTGCGACTTCTGAGCAGTTGATTTTCCAAAATAAATTTGACGAAGCTTTTGGTAAAATGGACTCGATATTAATACTCTTTCCTAAGCACGGTCTTGAAGATGATATCTTGTATAACAAAGCCACTATATTCACTAAGCAAAGAAAATACGACCAAGCGATTGCTGCATATGATACAATCATCCTAAATTATGCGGAGGAGATAAGAGCTGACAACTCTATCTATGAATTGGCGATACTGTACGAGAATATCCTCAAAAAGCCAGAGAAAGCCAAGCCATTGTACGAGAAGTTGTTTTTAGACTTTTCTGGCAGTACTTATGCTGTTGAAGCTAGAAAACGATTTCGAAAACTACGAGGAGATGATGTGCAGTGAATGAAAAAGCGATATTATTAATGTTCCTCAATTTACAAGTGGCTTGTTTGTATTGGATTTATCGGTTGGATTGTGGTAATTAAGTATTGATCAAGCTCGTTTATGTTTTGGTTGGTTTTGATTCCGAGCTTATTGTACAAAAACTGTTTACTAGAAGTACAGAAATAAATATGGATGGTAGTCTTGTTATTTAATGCTGGACACAAAACATAATTAGATAATCTCAACTATTATCAAAGAGATCTGCTTGACTAATTATAATCCCACCTAGTATGGCTGGGATTACCAAATTAATAATCCACAAACTAAAAGTAGCGGCGACTATTCCTAGTACATTCGTTGTAAAAACAGACCAGAGAAAAATGGCCATTTCCCCTCTTGCTAGAACAGATAATGCAGGAGGTAAAGGAAGATTGGATTGAAGGAAAAACAGTGTGCTTACTCCCAATATCGCAGGAATCAATTGATCTGTCACTCCAAAAAAGAAAATCAACAATACATACTGACTCAGGTAAACAGAATATCGTATAAATGATAAGCCTAAAATATAAAACAGTGTTTGATTATCTAAAGTAGAGAAAGACGAAATGCTATTTCTTACTTTTAGTGTCCATTTATTTTGAGGTAAATAAGCAAGTAAACCTTCTAATAGGTCAATCCTAAAGAAAGCGAGTAATAATACACTAACGAGCATTGTGCTTGCAAAGACTAAAGATAAAAACACACCTTTTTGAATTTCCATATAAGTATTGAAAAAGAAAAGCGCCATGAGTAATCCTAGTCCAATGTTAATAATGTTTTGACTTAGGCTTGATATCAAGTTGGCTAGAATGGCTTTTGGTCTGTGTTCTGAATGTATGCCGACTAGCCGCCCTCCATATTCTCCGATTCTGCCAGGAGTCATGATGGCCATACTTACTCCAGACAGCACAGATAATATAGATTTCTTGAGTCCAAAATGCTGAAATTTAGAGACGAGTTTGTTCCATTTTAGACTTTCAAGGATCCAATTGATAGGCATTAGCACCACCACAGAAGTAAAATATAACCATCCAAACGATAGAGAAAGAGAATTGCTAAACTGACTATATAAATCAGATATATCATGTCTTACAAAAAGCTGAATAAATAGGATGGTAGCAAGAATTAAAAGGACACCAGTCTTTATACAGATTGAAATTATTCTTTTGTTTGGCGCTATGATATTTGCTATTTTATCCATTTTAAAACGAGGTTAGCCTTTAACTAATCCTTTATTGATAGACTTCACGAGCCCTGGCCCTTGATAGATGAAGCCAGAATAGACTTGGATTAAAGATGCACCGGCAGCTATTTTTTCTTTTGCTGAATCTACACCGTCTATACCTCCTACCCCTACAATGGGAAATGCACCTCCCGATTTTTTGTGCAAATATGAGATTACTTCTGTTGATCTTGACTTTACGGGCGCACCACTAAGTCCACCATTCCCGATATCTAAAATCGTATTTTGATCCGTCATTAGGCCTTCTCTAGATATTGTTGTGTTTGTAGCAATGACTCCATCGATTTTTGTATCTGCCACGATATCCACGATATCATCTAATTGACTATTAGTTAGATCAGGAGCTATTTTTAATAGAATAGGTTTTTGACTTGGACGAGCATTATTGAGGTCCATAAGCTTTGATAATATTGCTGTCAGAGGTCCTTTATCTTGAAGGTCCCTTAATCCTGGAGTGTTGGGTGAACTGACATTAACCACGAAATAGTCTACAAAATCAAATAACTTTTCGAAGCAAATCACATAATCATTTAGCGCTTCCTCATTTGGTGTTGTTTTGTTTTTTCCAATATTTCCACCTATGATGACATCCTTTGCTTTAAACTTTTTGAGGCGCTCGACCATTGCATCTACTCCATCATTATTGAAACCCATTCTATTGATTAATCCTTCATCTATTGGAAGGCGAAAAAGTCTCGGTTTAGGATTGCCTACTTGTGGAAGCGGTGTAACAGTTCCGATTTCAATGAAACCAAACCCAAGATGGCTCATTTCTCGGTAAAATTTCCCGTCTTTATCAAAACCAGCGGCTAATCCAACAGGATTTTTGAATGTTAGACCAAAGAGCTTCTTCTCTAATTTCGGAGATTGATAGTTGTATAGATTTTTGATAATAGACTTTCCCAATGGAAGTGCCAATGCAATCCTGAATAATGACACCGTTTTATAATGTGCCTTTTCAGGATCCATGGAGAACATGATGGGCTTTAATATGGATTTGTACATAAAGATAAAGTGTCTGTTTGGCAATTGCCTTTTATAGAATAGATGCAAATATATGGAAATGGTATTACTTTGTTTCAAGGTGTATATCATAGGCGATAAAGAATTTTAGAACCGCGAGAATTGCTCGAGTCGAAGATTCGTATTATGGCGTTGACCTATTAGGTATGTAGACACAATTGCCTAGTCAAAGCCCTCATGCCAGACACCTCAAAGAGTGTCTGACAAATTCTTCTCGGAGGAACAAGAGTAAAATCTGCTTCGAAACCAGTTAGTGCAGGACAACTTGTAGGTGTATAGACACTATTGCCATATATTATCTATATAAGTATATCTTCGTATCATAATGGTAAAAAAGAAACATAACAAACTTCTCAACTACTTTAATCCATCTCTGATAGAAGCTGGTTGTGATGAAGCGGGTCGTGGTTGTCTAGCAGGACCAGTATATGCAGCGGCCGTAATAATGCCGCATGACTTTTATCATCCATTACTTACAGATAGTAAATTGACTACAAAAGCACAGAGATATAAGTTAAGACCTATCATAGAAAAAGAAGCGATCAGTTGGGCAGTAGGTAGAATGACGCCAAAAGAAATTGATAAATATAACATACTGAATGCATCATTCAAAGCTATGCACAGAGCGGTTAAAAAACTTGGAACATTTCCTCAGCTCTTACTAATCGATGGAAACAGATTTAACGCATACAAAGGTATTCCACACGAATGTATAATAAGAGGTGATGGAAAATATACATCAATTGCTGCAGCCTCTATTTTAGCCAAAACATATAGAGATGACTACATGGAAAAGCAACATAAAAAGTATCCATTCTACGGTTGGGAGCATAATATGGGCTATCCAACTAAAATGCATCGATCAGCTATAGCGGAACACGGACCTTGTGATTTGCACAGAAAGACATTTAGGTTGTTGGCTCCAGAAAAGGAGGATGGTTTAGATGTATTTGTTCCACATGGAATGTGATCGGCCTATTACCTTTTTTACTATTTTAGAAAAAACATATTTAACCCTACAACATGAAGATCTCCTTATTTTACTTATTCATAAGTGTAATACTTTTTACTGCTTGCCAAAATAAAACACATGGTGAGAATATATTTATTCCGGCAAGTCCAATATTAGTCGATGATAGATATAATGTTGGAATTTTAATAATGGACGGAGTGTATAATACTGAGCTAACTGCTCCGATGGACATATTTCAGCATACAATTTTCAGAAAAGGAATCAAATCTATGAATGTTTTTCTTATTGCTGAACATATGGATATAGTAACTACATTCGAAGGCATGCGGATACTACCAGATTATAGCTTTTTGAATGGAAAGCATCCTGGCATTGACATATTGGTTGTGCCTAGTGCGGAACATCACCTGGATACAGATTTAGAAAACAAAACCCTAATCGATTGGGTCGCAGAAGTAGGGTCAAAAGCAGAATATGTAACATCTCATTGTGATGGAGCATTTGTACTTGCCAAAGCAGGATTATTGGACAACGTTGCTTCTACTACTTTTCCTTCAGACATTCCAAAGTATAAGGAGACTTTTTCTCAATTAGATGTCAGAGATGATGTCATGTTCGTTCATGATGGCAAGTATATTACATCTGCCGGTGGAGCAAGGTCATTTGATGCTGCACTATATTTGTGTGAGCATTTATATGGAAAAGAAATAGCTCAGAGCCTAGCTGGGGGATTAGTAATTGATTGGCAACTAGAAGAAGTGAAACATGTTGTGCTGAACAATTAGGGCATACATTAACGTATTGAAAAAGTAGTGAATAACAGATCGATTTATGAAAGTAAGTCAATAGATGATGAAGAGAACCGTACCATTCACAAGAAAGTACACCCCAACTAAAAAGGGTAACTCCAATTAAGAAGCTACCCTTTATATATTTCTGATAGTAAGTAATTAAGGTGTTCCTAATTTCTTAGCCTTATTATCTCTTTGCATTGGATTGTCTCTAGTTCTTCTCTTATTATCCTTGAACATGTCAAATCTATCTGCTTTCGCTTGAGGCGGATAGTGATTATTTGAAGTGTCTACATCTGCAGTCTCTAAGAATGGATCAAGTGTTATTCTTTTTACTGCTTTTTCACTTGGGAATACCTTAGTGACAGTTTCGGAATCCATCTTCCATATTTCAGCGGGTATTCTTTCTACGTGCGTAGTACCATCTTCATATTCAAACTCTACGATGACAGGCATTGCTAATCCTCCGATCTTTTTAAATTCTATTTCGTAGTAGTTCAATCCACTATTTAGAAGTGCCTTATCTTCTTCGGAAAGGTTATCTGCATACTCATTGTATTCTTGAATATCAAGAGCATTAGGTACTACATCGTCATATGTGGTATAGAAATCATCCAGCGTTGGATCTTTCTCATTGTATGTTTGTTTGATGTCTTTTTCATTTCTGATTGCAGAGATGTTTCTCTGTCCTGATTTACGTTCTTCCAAAGCTATTTCCATTCGCTTTGTGGGGTCTTCTGGATCCAATTTGAAGTGTTTTACGCTATTCATGGCAAGATCGCAGTGGTCATTTGTATAGAACCACCCTCTCCAGAACCAATCAAGATCTACTCCTGATGCATCTTCCATGGTACGGAAAAAATCAGCTGGTGTTGGGGTTTTAAATGCCCATCTTCTAGAATATTCTTTGAACGCATGATCGAATAGGTCACGACCCATAATTGTCTCTCTTAAAATATTTAATCCAGTAGCTGGCTTACCATATGCGTTATTACCAAACTGGAATATAGACTCTGAGTTGGTCATAATCGGGGAGATTTGTTTTTTGTCTCCTCCCATATATCCAGTTATATTCTGAGCTGGTCCTCTTCTTGATGGATAGTTTCTTTCAAATTCTTGCTCAGTTAGATATTGCATGAAAGTATTCAGTCCTTCATCCATCCATGTCCACTGACGCTCATCAGAGTTGATGATCATCGGAAACCAATTATGTCCTACTTCGTGGATGATCACACCGATATGACCATATTTAGTTCTCTTACTATATGTATCATCATCTTCACATCTACCATAGTTGAAGCAGATCATCGGATATTCCATACCCATGCTTCCGTCTATAGACCATGCAACTGGATAAGGATAGTCAATTGTATATTTAGAATATGTTCTCAGCGTTTGAGCGATTGCTTTTGTTGAATATTTTTTCCAGAGACAATCTCCTTCTTTTACCCACATACTCATAGCCATTACGTCTTTTCCATTCGGAAGTTTCACATTAAGTGCATCCCAGATGAACCTTCTTGAACTTGCAAAAGCAAAGTCTCTCACGTTCTCGGCTTTAAAATTCCATGTCTTCTTTTTGGTCGCTTTTGTTTTGATTCTTTCGTCAGCTTCTGCTTTAGTTGCAATGGTTATAGGCTGATCATAAGACCTTTTAGCTTGACTCATTCGACTTTTTTGCTCACTAGTCAACACTGAACTTTCGTTTTGCAGTGTCCCAGTAGAAGCTACTATATGATCGCTAGGTACAGTAATTTCTACTTCGTAGTCACCAAATTCTAGTGTGAATTCTCCTCTTCCTAGGAACTGCTTATTCTGCCATCCATATACATCATAATACTTACACATACGTGGGAAGAATTGTGCGATCACATATACATTATTTCCATCTTCTGCAAACGGTTCGTATCCAGATCTTCCTCTATCTTCTCTTGTATTATTGATGTTGTACCACCATTTGATATTGAAGCTAGTCTTATCACCAGCTTTAAGCGGCTTAGGTAGATCAATACGCATCATGGTTTTATTGATCGTATACGACATAGCCTGATTTGAAGAAGTAGTTACAGATTCAACTTTGAATCCACCATCAAAATCATTATTCATGGACTTTAGTCCTCTCAGCGATGGTCTCTCAGAAATAGAATTTCCTCTCAACTTCGGTGAATCACTTTCTTGTGCTCTTACATTCTGATCCAATTGAAGCCATAAATATCTTAGCTCATCTGGAGAGTTGTTTTTATATGTGATATTTGATGTCCCATACAATTTTGCATTTTCATCATCAATCTCAATCTTCATTTTGTAATCAGCCTTTTGTTGCCAATAGTCCGCTCCAGGCGCTCCCGATGCTGTTCTGTAGCTATTCGGTGTTGGGAGTTCTTGACCTAGCTGTCTAAAACTGTTTTGATTTGTATTTTCTTGTGCTCCCAAGGTGAGGGCAATAAATGAAAATACCATTAAAAGTAACTTCTTCATATTTTTAATAATAAATAGTAATTTGTATAAATAGTTTGTGGATCTAGCTCTTTGCCAGATTAAGCATATAAAAGTATGAAATACATACTTGTTTTTGGTATTACTTTAAGATTATAACGATAATATAACACTGGATACACGCAAAATGATGTCTCAAATAAAGGAAAGATGGTTGTTTAGATAATTGTTGACCTAATATCTGAAATTTTAACCTTTTGTCGATGAATTTCGTCCATTCATATAGTACTATGCATAAAGTTGGTACTATGTATTGCATAGTACTATATATTTTCCTATATTTGTATTATCAATCGAGAAAGATATATGATAATTATGAAGTGAGTTTAACATTACTTCTAAATCAATAAAAATCAAATTCGGGATGGGCAAGAAATATTTACTCACGTTTTCGTTAGCTGCAATCAGCTGTTTGGCTACAAAATCTATACAAAGTGTATTAGAGGTTGACCCGCTTGAACAAAAAATCGAAGTAGTAAACAATGAAGGGCCAGTTGATGAACCTCAAGTGAAGGTAATTCTAGAACTTAATTTGAAAAGTTATTAATACACCATTATAGAAGAGAGAAAATTATCCAGTAAATACAGAACCAGTCTTTATTTGATAAATATTAAATAATCATTATGAAAGTAGAGAATACCAGAGCCCAGATGAGAAAAGGGATCCTTGAGTTATGTGTTCTATCTATTATATCAGACGAAGAAGCATATCCGTCAGATATAATAGCAAAGCTAAAAGCATCAAAACTGATCGTAGTAGAAGGTACACTGTATCCGCTACTGAGTCGACTAAAAAATGCCGAATTGCTACACTATACATGGAAAGAATCAAAATCTGGACCACCGAGAAAATATTATCATATGACGGAAGAAGGAACAGCTTTTCTAACAGAATTATTAGACACTTGGAAGGAATTGAACCACGCTGTCAATCAGTCAACTTTAAAACTAACATCAAATGAATAACATCACTACTGTAAACTTGGGTGGCTATCCATTTACCATAGATGAAAATGCTCATAAAGCATTAGAATTATACCTCGAAACAATAGAGGCACACTTTTCTGATTCAGAAGGCTGTGATGAGATTTTGGATGATATTGAGGCACGAATTGCAGAATTATTTTCGGACTTTTTACAAGGTAAGTCAATCGTCACTTTGAAAGAATATGATGCCATGGTCAAAGTTATGGGTAAACCAGAAGATTTTGGGGCAGAGTCCTTAGACGAGGATATGGAGGTTCCTAAAACATCTAGCAAAAAGACAAGAAAAGGGAAATACAGCCATATTAAAACAGGAAAACGCCTGTTCAGAGATCCTGATGAAAAAGTAATCGGTGGGGTTTGTTCTGGAGTAGCTGCCTACTTTGGAGTAGCTGACCCACTTTGGATAAGATTAGGCTTTATCGCTTTAGTATTTATTGGAGGTATATCTGTATTGTTATATCCTATTCTATGGGCGATAGTGCCTCCAGCTAAAACTGCAGGGGATAAATTGAAAATGAAAGGCGAACCTGCTACTGTAAGTAATATAGCAAAAACGGTAGAAGAGGAACTTACTGAACTATCACATAAGATAACAGAAATCAGTAAGGATTTGGGATCAAAAAAAAAAATTAATGCAGAGTTCTTTCTTTCGCCGAAACGCGCGATCTCAGGGCTATTTGCCTTAATGGGTAAAGGCGTTCTCGGAATACTGGGTATTGTGAAAGCTATTGTAAAACCAATTTTCTCAGTGTCACTAGGACTTATGTTGTTGGTTCTTGGAGTGCTTTGGGGAGCATGGATTATTAGTTTCTTGAGCTCATTTTCATTCTTAAGTTATATCGGACCCTCATCTTGGATTATGACCTTTTTTGGGCGAATATCGTTGTTTTTTACCGTTGGTATCCCAATTTTAGGATTGATGTTATGGATTACTAAATGGTTTTCAACCTACAGAATACCAAAAAAATGGAGAACAAATATGAGACTTGGGTGGGTAGCATCATTCGCTTTGACAATAGCGGCAGGAGTTATGACCGGTCTAAGTTATGTTCATTCAGCGGAAATAAATCAGACAGCATCTTACAACATAGAAGCTGATGTGATCAAAATTGCAGGATTGGAGAGAGCACAGCAGGTGAACGTTGGATTATTTCATATTCCGGGGTTATCTTATCGTACAGAAGGAGGAATTGTATTTGGCGATGTGGAATATGACATAGTAAAAGGTACAAAAGATGAAGTGGTCATAACGACGAAGATAAAATCTCAAGGTAAGTCACACGATGATGCGCAGGCACTCGCAGAAAAGGTCGATATCCAGCATAAAGTGGAAGGGGATAAGATATCGCTTCATAAGAATTTCGAAATCTTAAAAGGAGATAAATATAGAGCTCAATCTGTTCACTACACCGTTCATATTCCAGAAGGAAAGACTATCAAATTCGATGAATCATTAGCATTGCATTTGGACCATAAAGGTTTTAATGGAGAGTATGAGCCTAGAAATTTTATGGACTTTAATTGGACGATGACCTCTGAAGGTTTAGTGTCTAATGATTGGGAGAATAAGTACAGAGCAACTAGAAAGATAGATACTGAAACACTAGCGAACCTTAATATTGATGGTGCTATGGAGACTACTATTACCTATGGAAAGAAGCTTGAAGTTCTACTTAAAGGAATTAGGGCAGATATCGATAAAGTAGAGGAGATCATCACTGCAGATGCTACAAGTTTAAAATATGACAAATCTGGATGGGATAGAAGAGTGATTAGGCTTGAAATTGTAACTCCAAATTTAGAAACGCTTCATGCTAAAAATCTTTCTTCCTTGAAGATCGAAGGATTTAAGCAAGATGCAATGGAGATCAATTATAGTGGAGGTAGGTCGTCATTTGAACTGGATGCATATCTCGATGTCCAGAACCTTACCTGCAATATCGGTGGCTACAACCAAATAAATCTAATAGGTTCTGGAGAATACCTGACCATGAACATTTTGGATGGTACTACAGTAAATGCTGAACAATATAAAACTAAATCAGTAAAAGTTACTGGTAATGTAAATAGACAAAGTTCATTCTATGCTTCGGAATCATTCGATTGTCCTGAGCATGAAAAGCATAATATTAAGTTGTTTGGCAACCCAGGATTGTTAGCTGTGAATGAAAAGGTGAATTAAAGTAAATAAGATATAGACGATTATAGATTGGTTCTGGGGATGGAATACTCCCCATATTGCTTCAGATGTGACAAGATTAAATTCTTGTTACATCTTTTTTGCTCTAGACAATTTGTGTAAAAAAAAGCCCTCAAAAAAATACTAGTTGATTCTGAGGGCTTTATTTCCTTGACTCTAAATTAATTTACTTGCAGGACCTTTTATTAAAGGAGTGATTGCAATTTCATTGCTAAGCCCATATCTCCTTTGATTTTTACTTTTCCTCCCATTACAGCCATCATTGGATTAAGTTCTCCACTTTTAAGTTTGATTAAGGTTTCTAGACTTGTTATGATCACGGTATCTGCCTCACCATCATCTGTACTTACTATATTTTTATCACCTGTGCCATCAATCATTAATGTTTGATCATCCAATTGAAACTTTAGTTTCGCTCCGAGAGGAGCAACGTTTCCTGCTTGTTTGTTTATTTGGTCTAATACTACGCTAAAATCCATATTGTTTTTAAATTTCGTGATTTTGAGAATTGAAAAAGTTGATTAATATAATTCCCCTCACCCGTTAATAATTTATGTTTTATTTCATTTTGGTCTAAGCAAAGATTTCTACATCTTCTTTAAGGATTGTCAATTCATCGTCATTGAGAATTGTTGCTAATGTAGCCCTTACATGTGGTAATTCATATTTAAAATAAAATTTCATTGTGTGAATCTTGCTTTCATAAAATTGAGACTTGTAAGTATTATCTCCGGTCACAATTGCATGCTTAGCACTTGTTGCCATTTTCAACCATTGATATGCTATCACTACATTACTTGTCATCTCCATGAATGCTGTAGCATCAGCCAAATATGATTCGTAATCACCTTTCATAGCCATAGGTAATAGATAAGCCAATGCTTGCTGCACGTTTTCTAATGCTTTGTTAAGTTGATCCACATAAGGTTTGAGGTCATCATGGTTGCTCGCCTCATCCGTGACTTCTGTTATTTTCTTTAATAGTAATTGTAGTGCGGCACCATTCTGCGCTGTAACTTTCCTTCCTAATAGATCCAAAGATTGTATCCCGGTAGTACCTTCATAAAGTGACATGATACGTATATCTCTATAGTATTGTTGTAAAGGAAAATCCATGCAAAAACCATATCCACCATAGATCTGTAACCCGTTATTGATTGCTTGTTGTCCTTTCTCTGAAGGATAAGTCTTAGCAATAGGTGTCAATAATTCTAATAATAGGTGATACTCATCTTTTGCATCGCCTTCTTCCACATGGGCAAGATCGCTGTATTTAGCCGTTTCTAATAGGATACTTAAAGAACCTTCAACTATGGCTTTCTGTAACAATAACATCCTACGTACATCAGGATGATTAATAATCAGTGTTTGACCTTGATTTGGATCTTTCTTGCCAGAATTTTGGATCTTTCTACCCTGAGGTCTTTCTTTTGCATATTGAAGAGAATGATGATAAGCTGCCATTGCTGTTGACGCTGCTGTCATGCCTACATCAATTCGTGCACCGTTCATCATTTTGAACATGTGTTTCAGCCCTTTACCTTCTTGACCAACAAGATGGCCAATGCTTTCTCCTTTTTCGCCGAAGACTAGGTGAACAGTCGAATATCCTCGCTGGCCCATTTTCTCGAATTCGCTAATCGTCTCTACATTATTATATGTTAGTGACCCATCTTCTCCTTCCTTGTGTTTAGGTACTACAAAAAGAGAGATCCCTTTTGTACCCGCAGGAGCACCATCTATTCTTGCCAAAACTAGATGCACAAAATTACTTGCCGCTTGGTGATCTCCGCCTGAGATAAATATTTTCTGGCCTGCTATTTTGAATGATCCATCCGCTTGAGGAGTGGCTGATGTTGTAATGTCTGAGAGTGAAGAGCCAGCTTGTGGTTCAGTAAGGCACATTGTACCTGCCCAATCTCCTGCCATCATTTTTGGAATGTACTTATCTTTCAGTTCTTGCGTTCCGAATGTTCTAATGAGGTCGGCAGAACCTGTTGTCAATCCCATATATCCAGGGATATGATTGTTAGCACATTGGAAGATATGATTCGTAGCATTTTGTACTGTATGTGGCATCTGCGCACCTCCTTCATCATAATCGAAGGTGTTGCCTATCCATCCGTCTTCGCCCGCTTTTTTAAGGATTCTCTTAAGATTTGGATGAGAAGTGATCTGGCCATCTACAAATTTGCAAGGGTTTTCGTCCATCTCTCTGAAGATAGGATAGAATTCTTGATCTGACCAAGATTTAGCTGTATCCAATAGGATATCTATAGAATCTTTATCATAATCTTTATACCTTTCATATTTGAAAAGATCATCTACGCTGTGGACATCATTTAACAACCATTTTAGGGTGTCCATACACATATATTTAGCCATATTCTACTTTCTTTATTGTTGGGAAGTCAAAAATTAAACTCTAAGTTAAATTTTTTATTTTGTTTGAGAAGGAGAAAACATCGAAAAATCCTACCCTACTGATATTTAGCAAGGATTATTTTTTGATAGAATATCAATAAAACGTTTAATAAAAATGGAAAAATCAATTGAGAATAGTTTTCAATTGGACTCTATCGTGTAGTGAGAATTATTAATATTTAACCTAACTTGGAACTATAGACTATTAATAGTACTTTTATTAGTACGATTAAAATATGCATATGATTACAGCAAACGATATAAAAACACGAGGCGTAAAAGTCATAGAAGAACATCTTGAACATAAAGATAGAGTAGGGATTACAGTGAGAGGTAAAATCAAGTACGTTGTTATGCCTGTGGAAGAGTATGATGAAATAAGAGAGAAGGAATTGGACTTGGCTTTGCTAGAAACAAAGAAAGAAATAGAAGATGGTGATTGTACGAATGAAACAGCTGATGAGCATATAAAGAGGTTATGGAATGCCTAGCATATTAACCACAGAGCGTTATGAGCGATCATTAGCAAAGTTCAAGAAACTTCACCCTGAAATGAGGGAGAAATACATCAAGACGCTGCGACTGTTAGGAGAAAACCCTTACCACCCTGCACTACGGCTCCACAAAATGAAAGGCAAATTTGAAGAATACTATTCAGTATCTCTCAATATGAAATACCGAATGATGCTCGATTTCATTATCAAAGACGACCAAGTAATATTGATAAATATCGGAGGTCACGAGCTCTATGAATAATTACTCCCAGAATGTTTTGTGAGTATAACTACGAAAACTCATCAAATGATGACAAGGTAATAATAGTGCTATTAATCATAGAATGAAATAAATAAAATACTACAGTCAACAGCTAACCTAGCATCCGAGACCTGACACCCGAAACCTTCTCTTTCCCACATCTATCCTTACACCCAAAACCTGAAACCTACCTTGATATCCCATTTCCATTTTACCTGAAAATAATCTATCTTTGCATCATGTTAAACACATACAACATATCAATAATAATTATTAGCTCATTGCACGATCTGTAATAGAGTACAACTTATATTTTATAAAGCTCTGACAGATCGTAATGACGTCAGAGCTTTTTTTATGTTAGTCTCCTAGCAATTCAACTTCATAGTTTTGAAGTAAATGGAAAAATGGATACTTTCATTAGAGTTGGTGGGGTGTGCTCCATTAACTTTTATATTTTTGCACACTTATACAAGAAAGAGATACAACCCATGGGCAAGTACAAAGAATATAAAGGTCTTAACCTTCCAGAAATAGATAAATCAATCGCAGAATTTTGGTCAGCGAATAGCATTTTTGATAAAAGTGTGAACGAAAGATCAAAAGATAACACATTTGTATTTTATGAGGGACCACCATCAGCAAATGGAATGCCCGGGATACATCATGTGATGGGACGAACGGTGAAAGATCTTTTCTGTAGATTCCAAACCATGAAAGGCAAACGTGTAGAACGTAAAGGGGGATGGGATACACATGGTCTTCCCGTAGAATTGGCTGTTGAAAAAGCGTTAGGAATAACTAAAGAAGACATCGGTAAAACGATCACTATCGAAGAATACAATAAGAAATGCCGGGAGACTGTAATGCAGTACAAAGACGTATGGGATGACATCACTAAAAAGATGGGCTACTGGGTTGACTTAAATGATCCATATATCACTTTTGAAAATAACTACATCGAGTCTGTGTGGTGGCTGCTCAAGCAATTGCATAATAAAGACTATTTATATAAAGGTTACTCAATACAACCCTATTCTCCAGCTGCAGGTACGGGACTAAGTACTCATGAGCTCAATCAGCCAGGATGCTACCAAGACGTGACAGATACTACAGTGACTGCACAATTTGAGACTATACAGGCTACGCTTCCAGCTGCTTTGCAAGGAAAGGGAGACATATGCATAATAGCGTGGACAACAACTCCATGGACACTTCCATCTAATACGGCACTGACAGTAGGGCCAAAGATTGACTATGTATTGGTGAAATCATATAATCAATATACACACGAGCCGAATCAAGTGATTCTTGCAAAGGCGCTAGTAGGCAAGCAATTCAGCGGAAAATTCACAGAAGTAGAATCAGAAGAGGGTTTAGCTACTTATACCAAAGCGGACAAGAAGATACCTTACTTGGTAACTACCGAAATAAAAGGTGTTGACTTAATCGGAATCAGATACAAACAGTTATTAGAGTATGCTCTTCCATATGAAAATGCTGAAAATGCGTTTCGTGTGATCGGTGGAGACTTCGTAACAACAGAAGATGGTACAGGAGTGGTCCATACAGCACCGACTTTTGGTGCGGATGATGCCATGGTAGCAAAAAGGGCTACACCAGAAGTACCGCCATTATTGGTTCTTGATGAAAATGGCAATCCTGTTCCATTGGTTAATCTCAAAGGAGAATTTAGGTCTGAACTTCCGGAAGTAGGAGGTAAGTTTGTGAAGAACGAATATTACCCAGAAGGAGAAGCACCCGAAAGATCAGTCGATGTAGATATAGCGATCAAATTAAAAGAAGATAATAAGGCATTCAAAGTAGAGAAGTATGTGCACAGTTATCCACATTGTTGGAGGACTGATAAGCCTGTTCTTTACTATCCTCTAGATAGTTGGTTTGTAAGAACTACTGCATCTAAAGAAAGAATGATCGAGTTGAATAAGACCATCAATTGGAAGCCTAGTCATACAGGAGAAAAACGATTTGGAAATTGGTTAGAAAATCTTCAGGATTGGAATTTATCTAGATCAAGATATTGGGGAATACCATTGCCGGTTTGGAGATCAGAAGATGGAACGATAGAGAAGTGCATTGGATCAATAGAAGAATTAACAACCGAGATCGCTGCTGCAAATGCAAAACTAGAGCTAAACCAAGAAACACCTAATGATCTCCACAGGCCATACATCGATGATGTAGTGTTAGTGAGTGATTCTGGTGTGAAATTGACTAGAGAATTAGACCTTATCGATGTATGGTTCGATTCTGGGGCTATGCCATATGCACAGCTTCACTATCCATTTGAGAATAAAGAACACTTTGAAAAGAACTACCCTGCTGACTTCATCGCAGAAGGGGTGGATCAAACTAGAGGTTGGTTTTTTACATTGCATGCTATTGCATCAATGGTATTTGATAAAGTTGCCTATAAAAATGTAGTTTCAAACGGACTTGTTTTAGCAAAAGACGGCGTAAAAATGTCGAAAAGGTTGGGTAATACTATCGATCCGTTTGAAACGATAAGTAAGTATGGTGCGGACGCAACGAGATGGTACATGATATCAAATGCTAGCCCTTGGGATAATCTCAAATTCGATGTAGAAGGTATCCAAGAGGTACAGCGTAAGTTTTTTGGTACTTTATACAATACTTATTCTTTCTTCTCTCTGTATGCTAATATAGATGGATTTGCATTTGAGCAAGACCGTGTTCCATTAGCCGATAGACCAGAGATTGACAGATGGGTAATCTCTCAATTAAATACACTCAAGAAAGATGTAGATGCTGATTATGCAAACTATGAACCTACAATGGCGACACGTAAGATCCAAAGTTTCGTAGATGAGCATTTGTCAAACTGGTATGTGAGATTATGTAGAAGAAGATTCTGGAAAGGGGAGTATGGAGCGGATAAGGTGGCTGCTTACCAGACTCTTTATGAATGTATGATAGCAATCTCAAAGATGATGGCTCCAGTAGCTCCTTTCTTTGCGGATTGGTTATACCAGAATCTAAATGGAGCTACTAAGCTAGAATCTAACGAATCTGTGCATTTAGCAATGTTCCCAACTTCAGACGAGTCAGCTATAGATATGAAGCTTGAGCAAAGAATGGACTATGCACAACGGATATCTTCTCTCGTACTATCTCTTCGTAAGAAAGATAACTTGAGAGTTCGTCAACCGTTGCAGAAAATCATGTTGCCAGTTTTAGATCCGTTGTTCCAGGAGCAAGTAGAAGCGGTGAAAGATCTCATCTTAGCGGAGGTTAATGTGAAACAGATAGAATACATCTCTGATACAGATGGTGTGATCAAGAAGAAAGCTAAACCTAATTTCAAGACTTTGGGTAGAATGCTCGGACCTAATATGAAAGCTGGCGGAGGCATTATATCAGCATTTGATCAAGCGACTATCGCAGAAATAGAAAAGACTAATAGCTATAAATTAGAACTGAATGGGACTATGTATGATCTGACTCTCGAGGACATAGAAATTATCTCTGAAGATATCCCAGGATGGCAAGTGGCAAGTGACAAAGGACTTACCGTTGCACTTGATGTTCAACTTAATGAAACGCTTATTTCGGAAGGCACTGCAAGAGAGCTTGTCAATAGAATCCAGAACATACGTAGATCCAAAGATTTAAACATCATGGATCGTATCAATGTGAAAATAACTGCAACTGAACAAATAGAGATGGCGCTGGCTTCGTT
>CAXBGT010000113.1:0-18659 GCA_963975265.1 uncultured Saprospirales bacterium | reverse complement strand
CAACCTAAAGGTCGGAAATCGGATCTTTTTTGTGATAAGGCGTTTTTATGCAAAAACATCTTTTTATGATCCCGACGCAAGCATCGGAGAATTTAAGTAATAGATACAAAAGGGATCGAAATCGATCCCTTTTGTATCTATTAATGGTCTAAGTAAAAAGCCTAAAATTTGACTACCCCACCGCAAGCGGATGGAGCATTCGTCAAAAACAATTTGAACCTAAGAGATTTATAGATTAGATTAGGCCCCTTCTTCTAAAGCTGCCTTTTTTACTGCTTCCGCTACCGCAGTAGCCACACTCATATTCAGTGTTGCAGGTATAACTTCCATGGCATTAGGATATTTGATACAATCGGCAATAGCATATGCAGCTGCTAGTTTCATTTTTGGAGTAATCCTTTTAGCTTTTGCATCTAGTGCACCTCTAAATATCCCAGGAAAACCAAGTACATTATTCACTTGATTAGGAAGATCACTCCTACCAGTACCTACGATTAGCGCACCTCCCTTGTAGGCTTCTTCAGGCATAATTTCTGGCTGAGGGTTAGCTAAAGCGAATACGATCGACTTATCTGCCATCGTGGCGATATCTTCAGCTTTCAGAATGTCGCCGACGCTTACTCCTATGAAAACATCTGCATCTTTGATCGCATCTTTTAGGTCTCCTGAAATATTAGTTGGATTAGTAAATGTGAGTAGCTTTTTCTTAGCATCATTCAAATCATCTCTATCTCTAGAAATGACACCTTTACTGTCGCAAACAAGAATTTCTTTTACTGGAATACAAGCCGTTTCATTTGCATTGTCGACACATCGAAGCAATTTTGCGATTGCTATACCAGCAGCCCCTGCACCATTGATAACTACTTTAATATCTTCTAATTTTTTACCAGCTACTTTACAGGCATTGATTAATCCTCCTAAGACAACTATGGCAGTACCATGTTGATCATCATGAAATACTGGAATCCCTATATCTTGCAGTCTTTCTTCAATTTCCAAGCATCTAGGAGCAGAAATATCTTCTAGGTTTACTCCTCCAAAAATTGGAGAAATCAGTTTTACTGTTTCTATGATTTTTTCTGTATCCTGAGTATCTAAAGCAATAGGAAATGCATCTATACCAGCAAATCGTTTAAATAACATTGCCTTCCCTTCCATAACTGGAATAGAAGCTTTTGCCCCTATATTACCTAATCCTAAAACAGCACTCCCGTCAGTTACTATGGCAACACAATTTCCTTTGATTGTATAATCCCATACTTTTTCTTCATCGGCCGCTATTTCTAGACATGGGGCAGCAACCCCGGGTGAATAAACCAAAGAAAGATCATGCGTAGAATGGACATCCATTTTGGGTGCTATTCTTATTTTTCCTTGATGCTTTTTATGTAATGCTAGAGATTCTTTGTCGTAATTCATGTTATACTATTTTATGAAACTATTATCTGAACAAGGATATCCCATTCGAAATACTAATTGTTCATAGTCTTTTGATCCTTTATTCGTTTATTTGTACCAATTAAGCACTTTCAAATGAATCAAATGGATTATTCAAAACTAACGGGTAAAGATAACTTTTTTCTCATAGCTGGACCTTGTGCCATTGAAGGAGAAGATATTTGCATGCAGATTGCTGAGCGATTGGTCAATATAACCCAAAGGTTAGATATTCCATTTATATTCAAAGGGTCTTATCGAAAAGCGAATAGATCAAGAATTGACAGCTTTACGGGAATTGGTGATGAAAAAGCACTCAAGATCTTAGAGAAAATAAAATCTACTTTTGATGTTCCTGTCACAACGGACATACATACAGATGAAGAGGCCGCATGGGCAGCTGAAGTTGTTGATATTTTGCAAATTCCCGCCTTTCTTTGCCGACAGACAAATCTGTTAGTCGCAGCAGCTAAAACAGGTAAAATAGTAAATATCAAAAAAGGACAATTTCTTAGTCCCGAAGCCATGCAGTTTGCTGTAAATAAGGTAAAGGATAGTGGCAATAGTCAGACAATGGTTACTGAACGAGGCACTACATTTGGATATGGAGATATGATCGTAGATTTTAGAGGACTGCCGACAATGTCAATACTTTGCAAATCACCAGTAATTATGGATTGTACACATAGCCTGCAACAACCGAATCAAATAAGTGGTGTCACCGGTGGCCGACCAGACATGATTGAAACGATCGTTAAGGGAGCTATAGCTGTAGGAGCGGATGGTTTATTTATAGAAACTCATCCAGACCCTGCTAATGCAATGTCAGATGGTGCAAACATGTTACAGATTGATCAATTAGAGAAAATTCTAATAAAGGCCAAAAGGATTAAGGAGGCGATTAGATGAAGTACTCTCAAGTGCGAAAGTATTACAAGTAGGTTACACTCAGTAGTGAACTCATATTGAGACTTAGACATTAAGTAAATATGTGTAAATATCCAAGAGCTCTTCCCATTTATACCTTACAAGTATTTTAGGAATATTTAGATTTGCTCCACTAGCATTATTTCAATACTAGTATGCAGTTTGTTTTTTCACACAAACCCTGCGCATCAACCAAAAACTCTGCGTTCTCAGCGCCTCTGCGCGACAAACAAAACACTCTGAACTTCTGTGTGTCACTTTCTCACTTCTTCTTTTTTTCCTTATGCCCTTTTTATTTCCTTGGCAAAAAAACCTCAGCCATCATACAGCGCACACTCCCTCCCCCATAATACTCAATGGTATCAATATTAATAGGCAGTAGACTTGTTTTTGCAGATAGCGTTTCGATTTGCTTCTCATCCAAGGAATTATAAGCATTTTGTGACAAAACCAAGAAAGTATCACCAGAGCTATTTCTAACTTGCAGCATATTTCCTGCAAATGCTTCCATTTGATCAAAAGTTATATCTATGATTTCTTTACCCGTCTCCTCTAATCTATTAAGTAAGTGATCAAGTTCGTCTTTTTTAGGAATGCTTGCGCTACATAATACAGCAAAGTCTTCTCCTAGTGCCATCATCACGTTGGTATGGTATATAGCCTCTCCATTTCTATCTACAGAATGAAAAACAACTCGTTCAGATCCCATCAAAACACAAAATTTATCAATAATTTGAGGATCTGTTCTTTCACTCAAGCAAGCATACATTATGTTACGGTCACGATCAAAGAGCATACTTCCTGTGCCTTCAAGATACATTCCGTCAGCTTCATAATGTTCGAAAGTGTATCTTCTTTCAATATTAAAACTTCCTTTTAGATCATCTATGATTTCTTCTCTTCTTTCTATCCTTCTGTTTTGAGCAAACATTGGATAAGTAACCACAGCTCCATTATCATGAAATGAAATCCAGTTATTTGGAAAAATGGCGTCTGGCTTTTTTGGTTCGTCGGTGTCGTCTACAACAATAATATCAACACCTTTAGATCTTAATATCTTCACCATCTCATCAAATTCATCACGAGCTTGGTTCGCTATTTCTTGTTTTGATTCTCCCCTGTCATTTGATTGGAAGGCATTGTTTTCAGCAGTTTCAGCATTAAAGCCAAAGTTTGCCGGACGAACCATCATTATAGTATCAGTAGTATGTGCCATCTGGTGTTGTATTTAGAGAGGACGAAAGTAAATTATAAGACTGATATATTAGTATGTATCTTGAAATAACTCAGAAAATAACTAGTTCACTTTATTACCGCACAAACAAGAACTGATTCTCACTTGACCCTTTCTCTTCAAATCGATAACTATCGTAATCAAATCCCCTTAAATCGGACGGGTCAGTTATTTGATTTTCGGCGATATACTTTGTCATGGTTCCTCTTGCTTTTTTTGCAAAAAATGAGACAAACTTATATTCTCCATCTTTCTCTTCTCGAAAATCAACATCGATTACATTGGCTTTTAGTTTTTTCTTATTCACCGCTTTATAGTATTCATTAGATGCGAGATTGACGACAGTATTAGTCCCCAGCTCTTTCAGTTCTTCATTCAACGACTTACTGATCATATCTCCCCAGAAGTGATAGAGGTTTGTGCCTTTTTTATTTTCTAGTCTAGTTCCCATTTCTAGTCTGTAGGGTTGCATTCTATCAAATGGCATAAGTAGCCCATATAATCCACTCAATATTCTAACATGTTTATTTAGATATGCCAAAGTAGATTCATCTAGTGTTTCAGCTTCCAATCCCGTATAAACATCCCCTTTGAATGCCATAATAGCAGATTTAGAGTTGTCATCTGTATATTCTTTGGAGAAAGTTTTATACCTCTTCCTATTTAATACAGCAAGATTATCACTAATGTGCATCAGTGACTGAATCTCCTTAACTGTCTTCTTTTTCAATATTCGAATCAGCCGATTAGTTTGGTCAGTGAACCGGGGAATAGTCAATTCTGCAATGGTATCTGGAGTTTCATAATCCAATGTTTTCGCAGGAGATAAAAGTGTGATCATATTCTTTTCTATTAGAAGTGGCAAAGTTATGAAAAGAGTAAGTGTAATTAGTGATTATTGTTTAAGGATATATATTATTTGTTGAAAATTAAAGTAGTAAATTAGTGGTGTCCGATCAAAATAAAAAAGGATGAGACAAAAGCCTCGTCCAGAATGATTAATCTTGCAGCACGATCAACAAAATCTAATCATGTCCAAAAGTCCACATTCTAGCGAACAGCCGATTTTTAATATGGTATCGTGTGTAGAGCATTGCACTTTTATCTAAAATCAAAGACACTCTTATTCCTAGTTTCTTTAGAATAACTAAAGAGCTAATTATAACTTTAATGTCCTCTCTTACCAGAGGGCTTTACTTTTTTCCAGATAAGGCACCTTTCTTAAAAGTGCCCACCACCAGCCATGTTCACCTTCACTAAATGAAAAAAGTAACAAAAATGCTACTGTAACAGTATTTGGAGATGTATTCCATTTGTAGTTGAAGCCCTATAAGATTGCACGCCTAGTGGTGCACACTCAGTTCTCTCACTATCCCGATGCCATCGGGATTCCTGCGGATCGATCGTTCTTACTCACTCCTATCATTACTTCTTTTAGATACCGATTTCTTTTTTGAGCAAGCATGACGGCATTAAATTTAATATCCCACGAAAAGAGGAATAAGTTCAACTATCGACCTTGTTTGCGCCGCTTCGCAACTTTTCATAACAGAGACTTCATCAACAAAAAAAGGCTTCCTCATTACAAGAAAGCCTTTTCGATAGATTTTTAAGAAAATTACTTCTTAGTTATCTCCTCCACTTAGAATGCTAGGTGCACTTGCAGGTACAGCCTCATCTTCTTCTGGCTTCAATATATTTCCTATTACTTTAATTACGTGTGGATCTCCACCTTCGTTCGTAGTAATTTTTACAGTTTTGTTGATTTTACCTAATCTGTTGGTTGCATATCTGATTTCGATATCAGCACTTGCACCTGGTAGAATTGGCTCTTTTGGCCAAGTAGGAACAGTACATCCACAAGATCCTCTTGCATTCTTTATTACTAATGGTTCAGTACCAGTATTAGTAAAACTAACTTTTCTTAATGGCTCACCATGTTGCTTCAACGTTCCGTAGTCAACAGTATTTGACTCTAGAGACATAATTGGACCTCCTGTTTTAGGTGCAGCTTCTTCAATTTTTGTCGGAGTAGCCTGTCCAGTAGATTGCGCTACTGCCACCATGCTGAAGGCAGCAAAAATAAATGATAAAAGGAATAATTTTTTCATTGATATTTAATTTTTAAGTTTATTTTTAATCTAGTAATACAAAAATAGGTATTTATATCGGATTTTCTAGTTCATATATCATGCCGTGTTGTTAAACATGTGTTAACCGGAAATGTCACCTGCTAACAATGACCAAATTTTATTAGAAAATCACCTTAAGATTGAACACAAATACGAACAATCTTTTGTAATTTCGCAGGCCTGCAATAAATACTCCTTAATACCTGTATTATTAGGACGTATATTTTTCTATTAAGTAACTCTAACCTTGAGAATTATGAACAGTGAAGTAAAAGACATTACAGCTAATTCGGACGAAGGACCTAAATCCTCAAAATTTAGAGAAGAAGTGCTTCAAGATTTCTATACTGTTGTGATGAGTCGAGAAGTTAGCTTAATTGGCCGAAAAGAGGTGCTCACCGGTAAAGCCAAGTTTGGTATCCTGGGTGATGGAAAAGAGTTACCGCAGATCGCCATGGCTCGCGTATTCAAAAAAGGGGATTGGAGATCTGGATATTATAGAGATCAGACCTTCATGTTTGGAATCGGTGAATGTTCTATTGAACAATTTTTTGCTCAATTATATGCAGATACTGAAAATGATCCTTTCTCAGGGGGGAGACAAATGAATAGCCACTATGCTACTCCAACTATTGATTCTGATGACAATTGGCTACCTTTAAAGGACCTATATAATGTTTCATCTGATATTTCATGTACAGGCGGCCAAATGGCAAGAGGACTTGGATTAGCTCATGCTTCATCACTGTTTCGAAAAGGTCCAGATTTTCCTCATAAAGACACACTTACCAATGAAGGGAAGGAAGTAATATTCTGTACAATAGGTGATGCAAGTACTTCAGAAGGTCCATTTTGGGAATCTATGAATGCAGCTACGGTAAACAGAGTACCGTTGATTGCTTGCGTGTGGGATGATGGCTATGGAATATCAGTACCTGTGGCCAAACAAACAACAAAAGGGAGTATCTCTCGTGCAATGGAGGGTTTCCTTGTCGATGAGTCTGGCGATGGAATGCTCATATACACTGTAAAAGGATGGAACTACCCTGCCTTATGTGCTGTGTTCGAAAAAGTGACAGAAAAAGTAAGAAAAGAAAGTAGACCTGCACTTATCCATGTGCAAGAGTTAACTCAACCGCAAGGTCACTCTACTTCTGGTTCTCATGAAAGATATAAGTCAAAAGAAAGATTGCAGTGGGAAAAAGAATACGATTGTAATGTGAAATTCGAAGAGTGGATTCTTAAAAATGAATTGGCAACTCAAGAAGAGTTAGATATTATAAAAGAAAAAGCTGCAAATGATGCTAAAGAAGGCAGAACAAATGCTTGGAATACATATGCAGCTCCAGTAAAAGAGACCGTTAAGAATCTATTAGCAATCTATACTTCAATAGTAGATAAGTCTGAATCTGTAGTCGCTTTAGAAAAGGATCTAAATACATTATTAAATCCTGTGTACAGTGATGTTGTTAAAAATGCAAGAATCTTAAAGCAACATATGCTGGTAGAAACAGGTAAAACGCCTGAAGATTTACAGTCCTTCCTAGATGATTCTTTTGAATCTGCCAATGAAAAATATCATACGCATCTTTACAGTAGTTCTGATACTGCTGCTGTAAATATACCTGCAGTTCCCGCTGAATATAGCGAGAGTTCTAAAAATCTGAATGGATATCAGATCATCAATTCATTCTTCGATATAGCTCTAGACAAGTATCCTAACATGATCGGTTTCGGTGAGGATGTAGGTAAAATCGGAGATGTAAATCAAGGATTCGCTGGTCTCCAAGAGAAATATGGAGAGCACCGAGTTTTCGACACAGGAATCCGTGAGTGGTCTATTATGGGAATGGCGATTGGTACTGCAATGAGGGGTTTAAGGCCTGTTGCAGAGATTCAATATTTAGATTACTTATTATATGGTTTATCACCTCTTTCAGATGATCTTGCAACGTTAAGGTATAGAAGTAATGGCATACAAAAAGCACCCGCTATAATAAGAACTCGTGGACATAGACTAGAAGGTGTATGGCATGCAGGGTCTCCGTTGGGAATGATGATCAATTCTCTTAGAGGAATGTATATTCTTACACCTAGAAATATGGTACAAGCAGTGGGATTCTATAATACGCTACTACAAGCTGATGATCCAGCTATCGTTATAGAATGCCTAAACGGATACAGACTCAAAGAAACATTACCTGACAACTTAGGAGAATATACGCTTCCTCTTGGTGTACCCGAAGTTCTTCAAGAAGGTACTGACATCACAATAGTGACATACGGTTCATGTGTTAGGGAAGCCGAGAAAGGAATCAAAATGTTAGAAAAAACAGGAGTATCCATCGAGTTGATCGATGTACAATCTCTTCTTCCTTTTGACCTAGAACACTCGATCGTAGAATCTCTCAAAAAAACAAACAAAATTATATTTTTAGACGAAGACATGCCAGGTGGAGCAACCGCTTTTATGATGAAAGAAGTACTGGAAACACAAGGCGGATATCAATATCTTGATGCACCTCCAGTGACAATAAGTGCTTGGGAACACAGACCTCCGTTTGGATCAGATGGTGATTACTTCACCAAACCTGGACCAGAAGATATATTCGATGAGGTAATGGAAATAATGAGGGCTTATGAGCCAGATAGGTTTTGGTAGGTTTCATGTATTTGTTTAACAAAGGCTGTTTAGGGTTTTGCTTGAGAGGTTGTTTATGTTACTCTTTTGGATTATGAACCGTCAAGTGTACCTGACGGACGAACAAAGGACGTCTGACATGGACACACAATGTTACTATGCGTTTCATTTATCCGCTAAAAATTCGGTATATCTTAACTTTATTATTCTGGAATTCTATTTCTAACGTTCCCATATTGATTCCAATAGTAGCTGGACCGAGATTATAATAGATTTTATTTCCAAATTCATTTGTTAGTTTACCAAGTAATTTAAAAATCTCTTCTTTCGATTTCTCCTTGAGATGATAATTCTTAAGTAAGTCTCTTCTCATGCTCCACCTAAGCTGCTCATTGCTCTCAGTTTCTTTTTGAGACAGAATCCATTTTTCTGAATCGAATTTGGTTGATTGCAAATAGTCATTTAAGTAAGGCATTATAACCAGAAGCATTAAGCCAATTATAATACTTGAGAATATTCCTACTATAATTTTCATTTATTTAGAGTTCAGTTCTTTCGTTTTCTCTTCATTTTCGCTAACATCCAAGAGTATGTGGAGTCTCACTAAAAGGAAGATTCCATCATACTCAGTGCCTCAGTGTTAGCCTACGTCTTTTTAAGCTGTTAGAATTAATTCTGGGTCAATATTAAGTTTTGTGTATAAACCTCTAGCCAAATCAATAGTCAATCCTCTTTTACCGTTAATAATTTCACTAATACGTGATGGAGTTGTTCCAAGGATTTTAGCCACGTCCTTTTGCTTCAATTTCCTCTGACACATCCTTAACTCTATCATTTCTACGAGGTTACTTGCCTCAAATGCATAATTTTCATCTTCGTATAAAGCTATTTCATCTGAAATCTTATCCATTTCTTTCTCATTTAACTTACTCAATTCTCCTTCATTAGTCATTTGTTTGAGTAAATCTTCCAACCTTTTCGACTTCTTTTTGTATTCTGAATTAGTCATAATATTCTATATTCCCTTTGCATTAACTTTATCATATTCTTTATGAGTTCCAAAAAATCTTATATAAACTTTTCTAGATGCCAAAATTACAATAGCTACTAATCTATAATCGTTTCCTTTGATATCAAATACATACCTGTTGCTTCCAACATAATCTACAGTTCGAAAATCATTTCTTATATCATTGATATTATTCCAATTAGCCTACTTGACTATTTCATACCAATGTAGTAATGGTATTTTTGACGAAGGTTCTTTTTCCGCATACTCCTCTAATTTCCATGGTGTAACAACTCGCATCCAATAAATTTACAAAGCAAGTATATGGAATTTAATTCTACTAAATGGAATGTTTTAGTTTCTCCTTCTTTACTGTTGGAGACTAACGGCCTTCGGGATATGTGGAGTTGGGAGCGATAGCGACTTTACCGTAGCATAGCGGAGGCATCTTCACATAACACGGGTTTGCCCGGAGGCCGTTATGATGGAATTTCGGAGCGCAGCGGAGGAATTCTATCATAACGGTTGCGATAAGAAGCGTAACAACGATAGGAAGTTATGCTTATTTATCGCTTGTTAGGTGCTGGCACTTTTACGTCTGCATAAATTTTATTAAGGCTACATCTAGTTACATTATTTTCTAATAATAAATCAATAATAATTTATTACTTAGTTTCTAAAACTTCCTCAGAACTCAATTAATTAGTACTATAGGTGATTTCGCCAGTTGTCGGATCATAATGTAAGACACCCTCTCCTAGTCCATGAGGGACGCCCCTGATAGGCTTAATAAATAACCCATCACTTCCAGAAGAATTCAGATCATTTCCGCTGGCATTAATAATGATGGAATTATCGTGTTGAGCAGTATTTCCAGCACCAGCACCTATAGCAACCGCTGCAGTTCCTTGTGAGTTTTCTCCTGCTCCATTTCCAATTGCTACTGCATCAAAACTTTGATTTGTTTGGCCAGCATCTAGACCGACAGCTATAGAAGCAAATCCTTGATTGTCTGATCCTGCTCTATTTCCAATTGCCACTGCCTCAGAACTTTGACCAAATTCGCCAGCCTGTCGACCGATAGCTATAGAAGTAAATCCTTGATTAGCTGATCCTGCTCTATTTCCAATTGCCACTGCGTCAGGACTTTGACTATCATCGCCAGCATCTCGACCGATAGCTATAGAAGTAGATCCTTGATTGGCTGATCCTGCTCCAATTCCAATTGCTACTGCATCATAACTTTGATTTGTTATGCCAGCATCTTTACCGATAGCTATAGAAGCAAATCCTTGATTGGCTGATCCTGCTCTATTTCCAATTGCCACTGCCTCAGGACTTTGACCAAATTCGCCAGCATATCGACCGATAGCTATAGAAGTAGATCCTTGCAAGGCTGATCCTGCTCTATTTCCAATGGCGACCGCATTTAGTCCTTGTGAGTTTGCTCCTGCATCTAGACCGATAGCTATAGAAGTAGATCCTTGAGAGGCTAATCCTGCTCCATTTCCAATGGCGATCGCATTTTGTCCTTGTGAGTTTTCTCCTGCACTACTTCCAATTTTTACTTCATCAGAGCCTATTACCCATTGTGTTCCATCCCAATATAGGAATTCTCCAAAAGTAACACCGGCAGGAATTATAGCGCCAAAAGAAGAGGCATCTCTAACAGCAAATGTTCCATCGGCAAGACGAACAACAACAAAAGCAGCTGTATTATCGGTCACTGCTGTAGAAACTTTTAGAGATCCAGTTATTTCTACAGATTGGGTATTTGCTAAAAAAGGAATAAATAGAATAAGGTAAAATACAAATGAAAATTTTCTCACGATGTTAAGTTTTAGTTTAATGTTAATGTAATAATATTTTGTTATTGATAATCTAGTAAAATGAATTTAATCCCTCAATCTTCCCATATTAAGTCTCCAGAATCCAGTTTTATTATTTAATTCAATTTTACAGATTGATATACCTATTGGTCAAGTAGGTAAGAGGAATTTCACCTCAAACCTCTCACAGAACCGTACGTGATAGTCTCCCATCATACGGCTCTTATTATACAAAAGTTATGGCTTCGTCTTTTTTTCATTTCAACCGTGATTTCAGGTACTTAGGGTCTCTTCTCATATCAGAAACACCTAATACGATCAACTCAGTATCATTGAAGGAATAGTAAAGAAAATAATCTTTGATGATTTTGAGACGAATTCTATCATTCTCTGTGACACGACCAATTTCTGGAAATTCTAATAATCTTGCTATGGCTTGATCGACTATGTTTATAAGTTTCTGCTAATACCATGAAGAATCATTTCTAACGTCCCAATAGTCTATGATATCTTTAAACTGAACTTTTGCCTCTTTAGTCCACTTAACTTGCAAGACCATCTCTTAGCTCTTTCATTACTTGATCATGAGAAATTGTTTGACCAGCATCCATTTGTTTCAGACTCCTTTCAAGTCCTTTTTTATGCTCCTCGGGTATCTTAAAAACCTCATTTCGACTAGATTCTAAATCAATGATGCTAAGGAGTTCTTCTAGAAGATAATCTTCATTTAACTCTTCGATCTTTTCTTTTAGTTTATTTTTCAGTTCTACAGTAGACATAACGATTCGATTTGGATAATAAGATAACGCTTTTAATCAACAAAAAAGTGCCATTTCTATCGCTTTACCATTCGCTCCAAACTTCTATCAGAAAATCTCAGCGAATAAAATCCTAGATGATTATAGACATTCACACCAACTACTTTTGACGAATTTTCAATCAATTGATCACTAATTAGGATTAGGATAGGCAGTAATAATTCTACAAGTCGTATTTTGAGATTCTTTCTGAACCGCGAAGATTATTTGCGTACAGTAATATTTATCGTTCGAAGCACTCTTTTTTACCTATGATGAGCCATAACGTATAATGATAAGAGGAGGAGTGACGTAGGAGCTCTTCCTTCTTATCTAATGTTATGTGTTTTATTTCATTCGTTTGATAATTTCTGTTAATCCTTTTAGATTGTCATTAAGGACCCAAGCCCTTTCTATGTATGTGTGGACGTCAGAATCTAACAAGTCTTCCCTTTCTAAAATTGTCTCATTAATTTGATAATTTAATAGTGCATATATGTTATGAGTTAAATAATTTCTTTGTTTTGAGATCAATTTGAATGACAATACTTCATTATCAGTTAGTAGTTTGTTTTCATGTGCGACTCTAATAAGAGTTCCTAAAGTTGATTTCTGAAATTTACCTTTTACTTTATGCCGATCCAATAAAAGAATTAACTCTGCCTCCATCCTTCCTGAATTCAAGGTAACTTTTCCAAGTTCAGATGTAAATTCGGTTGATTCCATTAATAGCTCATAAAATCCTAATCCTTTAGTTGGCTCTCCATTATATACTGTTGAATTCATCTTAATCCTTCTTCAATTGCATGTTTATATTGAATGAGTCTTTCAGCTACTTCCTCATTCTTAGATTGATTAGCTGATAATCCCATTAATTCATCTTCGATTTTTGTTAGTTTCTCTACAATATCTTGCTTGTTTTCTGTAATCACTGAGCTTACAATTGAAAGTGCATATGATGAGTATTCTCCTCTTGCACATGGTTCGTCAGAAACACCAATTGGGTCCCACAAATAGTATAGAACCTCATCAATTCTATTTGTCAGTTCTTTTATTTTAGCACGGTCTTTCATTTGCTTTTATTACACATAACTATCTTTTAAACGCATAAATCTATATCAGTATACGTAGTTTTTCCCATTCCTAAATCACAGCAAAAAACGTCTTATACATAATAAAATATTCACATTCAACAACTTACAAATAAACCTCTCGCTCATAACCGTGTATACCCGAGTATTATCTGAATAGAAACGTTTATAATTGGTTAATCAATCCTGATCTTAATTGTAATCCCACGTAATATAATCAATTAATATTTAGCAAAAAACAAACCTCAAACCACATTCAAAAAATTCCATTCCATACCATTACTTCATAATTCTTCCCTTACTTCTATGCTTTGATGGATCATAGAATATCTCTATCTCCATTTGAGAGATATTCATACGGTAAAGATTTACATTATACCTAGTGGTGTGCGCTTAAAAGTGAGGATGATTAAAAATTGCTATTAAAGGCTTAAGGATAGCTTATTGCAAACCTTTAAATAAACGAAACCCCTGTCAATTAAAACCAAGCTAAATTAGGCACTTGAAATTTTAATTCCAGTTGTTTTGTTCCAATATTTTCTTCTTCTCTAACCAAGCTTTTCAGTATTATTCAGGACTTTCACAGTATCAATATAGCTCATAATATGTGTACATAGCATTGATACCATAGTCTGTTAAGAACATATTGTACACAACGCTGTGTGTAAACGCAAGTGGGGCGTATGGCCCCACTTGTCGTTTTGCATTTTGTTAGCGGTAGAACTCATTCTATTTGTACGCAATTACGGCACTTGAAGGTCCAGTTAGTGCTATTATGCTTGTCGATTTAAAGCCGACTTGTTTGGTCCACTTATTGAAATCATCAAATGTATAATCAAATCCATCAGCAGTTTCAATAAGCATATTCAAACTCATCATCATCCCAAATGCATTTTGCTTTCTATCATTATCAATCACAGCTTCGATTGCGATAAATGCACCTCCATCTGGCAAGGCATCGTAGGCTTTCTGAATTAGCTTAATTTTATTTTCCTCATCCCAGTCATGCAGTATATTGCCCATTGCAACAACATCTGCCTTTGGAAATTCTCCTGCAAAGAAATCACCGTTTATAGCTTTTACACGGTCTGCAAGTTGAAATTTTTGAATGGTTTCATTCGCAATCGGTTCGACAGGAGGCAAATCCAAGGTGGTGCATATCATATGAGGATTATGTTTTGCCACCATAAGAGATAACACTCCCGCAGAACCACCTACGTCCAAAAAAGTATTATAATTTGAAAAATCAAAATGCTGTGCTAATGCCATAAAGTTACCAACTTGCATTCCCGTCATCGCATTGACAAATTCCTTCAGCAATACAGGATTTTTATATAAAGTTTCAAAAACGGGTTCTCCTCCTCCTTTTACTTCATTCTGTGCAAGTCCGGTAGTAAGTGCTTCATCTAAAGAGCCCCAAAATCCAAATAGGCGGTTGTTCATCATTTCTAATATACCTCCGATGTAAGAAGGTTTACCTTTGTCCAAAAATGTGTCTGTGTCTATACTATTTGAATACTCGGCATTCTCCAGCAACCCTTTCCGGTTTAAAAATCCAAAACTTACCAGTACATCCAAAAAATCAAAAAAATGCCTATCGGTGCAATTTAATTTTAGAACTGATTTAATCTCTTTAGCAGACATACTTCCTGTTTTGCTTATATGTGTAAATAATTGAAAATTTACAGCTGTCAATAAAATTTTAGATGCCCAAAACCCCGTTCCTATTTGCATAATCAATTCTGGTGATGGTTGTTTTGTTTCTTTTTCCATTTGATTTTTTTTAAACTATTATGTCTACTCTAAAAGGTTTTCGACTTCCCCTTTTTTACCGCCAACGTGCGGCTATAAGGCGCAGCAGCGTTTAGCCGCTATGATCGTTGAAGTTTTTATTGTCGGTAGTTTTTACATTCTTTATTTTACGAAATTACCAATGATTAATATAAAGTGCTTTCAATGGGCTATAATCAATGTTGGTAATACTATCTATTTCTTGGTTGTAAATTCAACTTTTTTATACTTAGCCTCATCTGGCGGTCCAGCAAGAATTTGAATATGCGGATTATCTGAAAAAGTCATAATAATAGATGCAAATGTAAATCCACGTCCATTTTCATTATTTGTTCTACAAACTGGATTACCCTCATTATCTCTAGAACGCAAGGCCTCTTTTATCAATACATCACTTACCTCTGATTTGGATTTCATTCTGTTTTCAACTGCTTTAAATCTAAGATGGCTGTTTGAACTAGTAGGTCTTAATTCTTCCTTCAAATTTGGATGGTATTTTTCAAACCATGGTTTAATATCATCATTCACAATAGGATGATTTGTATGATAAACAGTCCCATTTTTATTATTTGGGTTATATCGCACCACCTTGTTGGCTGATGCCTCAAAATCATACACTTCGCCTTTAATGCCAATAATATAATTCTGCCCAGAGGCGTGGTTTACATTTTGGATAAATGAGAGCAAATTTTCTTTACTTGTTGAATTGATAATCTGCCGAATGACAAAGGCAACGGGTAATCCATTTGATGAAGCCTTAAGTTGCATTAGCGTATTTACGCAAACACCAATTCCTTCCTCATTTAGTCCATTCAAAACGATTAATCCCGGATGGGTTAGAATTAATTGTTCTGGACTATCATTATTTTTGTTCAAGCGCATAAGTACCTGAAAACCATCCGTATAATTTTCTAGGTCCATATTTTGAGAAATGTATCCGGGGCTGCCATTTCTTGAAGGTACCCCAACACTACTGCAATGATGATTGTTCAGGTTGTTTATGTAAACCCAAAACTCATCCAAGAGATTTAAAACCATGACATCATTCAATCTTTGGCCTGATCCTTCAGCAATACCCTTCACTTCTTCATAGAGTTCAGGGGTCCATTTCATAATGGCTTCTTTAAATTCAGCGTACTCAAAAAATTCTTTGAGTACTAAATTGGCATCCTTTCCCAATGAGTTTGATACGTTCTTTTTCCATGCAGTTATTATTTCCTCAATTTCATTTTTTAATTCTTTGCCATGCTGAAGACCTAGTTCATATCCTCTGCCTGAAAATTCTACGATTTTAAGTTCTCTGCTAATTTGTTGTCCTTGACATACTATAGACATCACTAGTCCGAATACAATGAGTAATTTTTTCAAATTTTCTAATTTTATTATTGCCAATGTTTTCGGCTAAACGACGTGTCGGGCTCTTGCCCGATATGAACGTTTTTGCCATTGTGTGTACCTAGAATGTACACGTCTTCATTATCAAAATAAAGATAATGAAAATTTCGTGAGTACTCCCCGAAACTCTATGGAGATTAAAGTTCTCCTATCGCTCAAAGTAAGTGAGGGCGATTAGTAAGCCGCAAGGGTGCATATCGTGAGATATAATCTGTTAAAACAGAATACCCCTTTTCGGATTTTCTTTATACATGTTCTTAGGAATAATCTCTTTGTTCGCAGTTGCACGATAGTGTTTACAATCTGGGTTTAGAATATATTCGAGTTGATACTCAATCATTTTTTCAAAAGGAATAAGGAACCCCTTCGTTTCGCATTGTTCTAAGTCACCTTCCTTAAGTAAGTTTAAGACAGTATAGACTGACTCAATAGTACTAAGACAAAGAGCTTCTGGCTGCTGCTTGATAATAAACTTTGATTTTATTTTATTGTCAAAACTTACTCTTTTTAGTTTTTGCAAGTTCTTACTTAGTTTAAGCATTTTACGGGCGCAAGGCCATGTACCATCAAGTATGAAGATGTGTGGAGTATCACCCATAAATGAATTTATTTCTGAACTTTTTCTTATCGATAAGTTGAAATTATCTTTTCCCGGATAAAGTAAAAAAGAACAACTTGTTTCTTTAGTCAGTATTTCATTTACACGTTTATTATTGGTAAAATCAACACCAATTATAATTTCTGAATTTTCAAGTTGAAGCTTAGTCATAAGTCCCGTTCCGCCTTTTTCTTTTCTGTACTCCTTCGGGTGCATAAGAATAATAAAACGAGTTTTAGTCTGGAAAGGACTAATGTGTTTACAAATACATGTGCTTGAAGGCCTCATACATTTGTAACATTTGATTCTTGGATATTTAATTTCTACTTGCAAGGTGAATATTTCTTTATTTTTTTTAATAGGTTATCGGCGGGCGGTTAGTACTAAAAATCGTTGCCGTCCCGAAGGGCGGCTATGATTTTTAGCACGTGTTAGCAACTTCTTTTTATTGTATGATAATTTTATTGGTCATTATTACAGTACTACTTTTATTAAATATTCTTGTTATATAAATACCTGAAATTAGTTTTCCTGAATCCAATGTTTTATCAGCATTTAGCTCTCCACTAACAACTAACTGTCCTGATAAGTTGAAAAGTTGATATTCATAAATCGTATTTTCGGGTAAATTAAAATGAATCAGATTGCCTCTGGTGACGGGATTTGGATAGACCGAAAAGTTTGTATCTAGGAAGGAGTTAATTGTCGAAAGTGGGTTACATGAGTTCCAGTCTAGACTAAAATGAGTATTGAAATATTCAATTATCGATTGAGTGAAAGCGTTAGCAAATGCAGATCTATTAACAGGAGTATCTCTTAGATTACTAAAATTTAATTCCATCTGAAGACCGTTTATAGGAGCGGCAGGATTATAACAAGTATGATTTGCTGTAATGTAACCTCCACTAAAATAATTTGAAGTAATGCCAGGAAACGGAGTACTTTGACTAGGTACTGAAGGAAAATTATTGTTTGTTAAAAATGTGCCAAAAGCTTGTGGCCCTCTTAATAATTCGGCATGTGTGTAATTATTAACATTGTTTAAAACTAAATTTTTTATAGAGCTGTAGTTGATATATTGTGTTGTATTCAAGGTGTTATCTGACAATTCTAGTTCATCATCATATAGCAAATATCCTAATTCAATCCTTTGAATAGGATTGCCATGCCCATGCAAATCCACGAAAAATGTTTGATCATTATATTGTTGATTAGCTGAGTTTCGTGCATCGGCTATAAAATCATGAAATTCACCCCATGCTAATATTGCTTCTGGATTGCCACAAGCTCCATCTGCTAAATTACGGTTGGGGTCTAGTTTATTTCGCTTTAAGTGAGAAATAACCATATGCGGATAGCACCCCGTAGCAGCAAAGAGCTTATTCTTAATTTCTAAGGCAGTTTCAATTGTAAAGGCGTCTACTACATAAACAGGGTTGTTACAGGTTCTATCGGGTATTGAACCAGGTTCTAAATTGCCGCCATGCGGAACAGAAATAACCAAAGGAAGAGTTCCAACTTGATACTCAACATAGTTATTCGTCCCAAAAATTACTACTTGTGCATTGATATATGATACCACAAGCGATATAAGTAAAACGAGTATTGTATTTCTTTTAATTGATTTCATTTTTGTTAAGTTTCACAAGGCTATTGTTATCAAGTTATTTATATATTTCTCCCAGCATGTTTATTTTTCTTACGCTCGTAGATAATACTTTCAGTCTCTGCTTTCTGTTCTTCTTGTGGGCCGTAAGTGCCAAATAAATTAAGTT
>CAXBGT010000112.1:0-18709 GCA_963975265.1 uncultured Saprospirales bacterium | reverse complement strand
AAAATATAAGATGTGAAAAATGTTATTGGAATGGTAAGGCTTCAAATTATATCATAAGCATAATGAATAAAACTTGACATCAGTGGAAGTGAACCAGATACGTTAATTAAAAATGCTTATAGGAACAGTTGTATAGCCTTTTTAAAGTCTCGCAATCTCGAATTTTCCAATTTTCCAAATCTAATAACCTATGACCCCTAAAGAAATAGTATCCACCCAAATGTATGACAACGATGCCTTCTCAAAGTGGCTCGGTATCGAATTAGTGCACATTGGACATGGAAATTGTGAGATTCGATTGACAGTCAGAAAAGAAATGTTGAACGGGTTCGGAATCGCGCATGGAGGGATTACATACTCATTGGCGGATAGTGCATTTGCCTTTGCAACCAATTCGATAGGGCATCAAGCGGTATCAATCGAGACGAGTATATCTCATACATCTAAAGTAGTTGAAGGAGATGTCATTACCGCCAAAACTACGCTTATTAATAAGACAAGGAAGTTTGCGATCTATCATGTAGACATTACCAATCAACAAGATAATCGAGTAGCTAGTTTTAAAGGAACTGTTTATTATACAGGTAAAGATTGGTAGGATGAGTGCAATTTGTCGGGTCAATATTACAGAAGTGAACACCAACCTTTTGAGTCAATTTCGTTGTCAAACTTGACCTAATAAAATCTTTCCAAGAATAGCCATAGGTCGAGCAGTCTAAAATCGACTAGTCGAATGTGAAATAGTCAAAAGGCAAAGCGATCATAAAGTCGAACCTCGAAGAGTCTAATATCTAATTTTCCACATAATTCTATTTCCATATTTGGCATTGTGATAGTGATTATACTATCTTATACCTTGTAAATAGAAAATATGCAAATAAAGGAAAGCACTAAGCAGTATGATGCCATCATCGTTGGATCAGGAGCGGGTGGAGGAATGGCAGCTAATATCCTTGCTAATAATGGATTAAAGGTTGCTATAATTGAAGCAGGTGGGTATTTTGATCCCAAAGACCCTAAAACCATGACTCAAATGAAGTGGCCATGGGAATCTCCAAGGAGAGGTGCAAGTACTAATCGGGCTTTTGGAGATTTTGATATGTCTTGGGGAGACTGGGAAGTAGATGGAGAGCCATACACTAAGAAATCCGGCACTGATTTTAGATGGTGGCGATCACGAATGTTAGGAGGTAGAACCAATCATTGGGGGAGGATTTCGCTAAGATTTGGTCCAAAGGATTTCAAGCACAAAGATGTAGATGGTTTAGGAGAGAATTGGCCGATTTCCTACGAAGATGTAAAGCCTTACTATGATCGATTAGATAAGATGATCGGCATAGCAGGTACTAATGAAGGACTGCCAAATGATCCGGATGGATTTTTCTTGCCACCTCCCAAACCTAGGTTACACGAACTTTATTATACGAAAGGAGCACGTAAGTCTGGAGTCCCTGTGATTCCAGCTAGAATTTCTATACTGACGAAGCGAATCAATAAGGATCGAGGTGTCTGCTTTTATTGTGGACAATGTAATCGTTCTTGCAATGCATATGCGGATTTTTCTTCTGGGTCTTGTTTAATTTTTCCTGCGATGAAAAGTGGTCAGATTGATCTCTACACTGACTGTATGGTAAAAAATATCACGACTGATGACGAAGGCAAAGCTACTGGCGTGTCTTACATCAATAAAGAAGACATGTTGGAATACCAAATGAAGGCTAAAGTAGTTGTTTTGGGTGCTTCTGCATGTAGTTCTGCTCGGATATTATTAAACTCAAAAAGTAAACAACACCCTAATGGTCTAGGGAATAGTAGCGATCATGTAGGACGATATTTACATGATTCCACAGGATCAGGATTGTCAGGATTCATACCCGCTTTGATGGATAGGAAGATGTATAATGAAGATGGTACAGGCGCTTTGCATGTATATAGTCCTTGGTGGGGAGACAATAAGAAACTAGACTTCGCAAGAGGATATCATATAGAGATGTGGGGAGGACTAGGTATGCCAGCCTATGGTTTTGGCGGACAAGCCACTCAGATGAATGAGTACATCGGCAAGCAAGTAGGCGGTTACGGAGATAATCTAAGAAATGATGTCAAACGATTCTATGGATCGACTATAGGAATAGCAGGTAGGGGAGAGTCGATTGCATTGTATGATAATCGCTGTGAAATAGATCCAGAACAAATAGATCGATTTGGAATTCCTACTTTAAGATTCGATTATAAATGGTCTGATCAAGAGCGGAGTCAGGCGAAACATATGGTCGATACCTTCGAAGAGATCATTCATAATATGGGGGGTACAGTAATGGGCGAGAAACCTGGAAAAGATAAAGATTACGGCCTCTTAGCTCCTGGACAGATCATACATGAAGTCGGGACTACACGTATGGGGAATGATCCCGCTACTTCTGTAACAAATAAATACCAACAACTCCATGATGCTAGAAATGTATTCATTGTGGATGCTGGACCTTTCACTTCGCAAGCGGATAAAAATTGTACTTGGACTATACTAGCGCTCAGTATGCGTGCATCGGAGTATATAGTTGATCAACTTAAAAAACAAAACTTATAATGGACAGAAGAGATAGTTTGAAAACACTGCTAATTGGTGGTATAGGCGCTACTGGACTAACCATAGGTGTTGCAGGATGTAAAGAAGAGGGGCAAGTCTTAGAAACGGAAGTTACGGAAAGTGTATATGGGAGAACGGCTTCAGAGCAAGAACACGATGCTAAAATCAAGGCTGATGGTCAATTTTTCACGGATACAGATTTATCTTTGATTGCTGTTTTGTGTGATTTGATATTACCAGCTACGACTACCGCAGCTAGTGCTACAGATGCTGAGGTGCCTGCTTTTATTGATTTTATTGTGAAAGATCTCCCTTATCATCAGATACCAATACAAGGTGGACTGATGTGGCTCAATGGAGAGAGTAATAAGCGATTCAATAAGATCTTCGAGCGTTGTACAGACGGAGAACAGAAGCAAATATTAGATGATATTTCCTATCCGAGTACAGATGCTACAGCACAATATGATGCAGGGAGGAAGTTCTTTGGGCGGTTGAGGAATTTAGTGTTAACTGGTTATTACACAACCAAGATCGGAATAGATGACGTTGGCTATGTAGGTAATAGAGCCAATCTTTGGGACGGGGTGCCTGATGATGTATTAGCCAAGCATGGGATGTCATATGATACGAGTATGAAAGGGAAGTATGTAAATCATGATACTAGGAATACGCAAGCAGAGTGGGATGAGAATGGGAATTTGGTTACTTGATTTGGATAATATGAAGAGTCAATTCGTAATAAATGAATTTTGCTTCTCAGCATTAAGCCTTATTAATTGGAATCTTGTTTCGTCTGTTTACTTGCTCTTGCACTTTTTGTGAATGACAAACGTCATCTTAGCATCCAAATATAAATTTGTATGCTACTGTAGAACTGAAGAATAGACATATTGTAGAAAATAACACATGTACCAATTGTTGACTACAGAGAAGTCACTGATAGAGTTTATATATGTTCCAAAGTTAATTTATGGCTTCAAGTAACTACGCCCGAGCTCAGTAAAGAATAGTCAGTCATTCAGTCATTCAAAATTCAGTCACTCAAAATTCGCTATACCTACATCTCCACAAAAGTAACCCCATCACCACCCATCTCATCTTCCGGATGCCAATACTCTCTCACATCACGATAGTCCTTGATGATCTTGATCACGACCTTCTTCAAGACTCCACTTCCTTTTCCATGGATAATTTTTAGTTGAGCAGCATTATTAACAATAGCTTTGTCTAGGAATGCGGTCACGTAAGCTTCGGCATCTGTTTTGGTGTATCCTCTGATGTCCAATTTGTTGTCAAAGTTGGACGATTTGGTTACACCCTCAGTATTTATGGATCGCTTTCGGTATTCTATAGGTGCGCCAGTTGGGAGTAGCTCTGCAAGAGGAACTTCCATGTTTAGGAAACCCATTTCAACAGTTGCTTTATTTTTCTGAATTTTGACGATTTTTCCTGATCCTCCACCAGATCTCATTTTGACGAAACTGCCTATTTTTAGTTCTTTATCAATGTTTGCAGTATCTCCGTAGTACACTTCGTCTTGGAGTTGCTCCACTTCCCCTTGTACTTTCTTTCTAGTTTCACGGTGTTGCTTTGCTTTTCGTTTTGCTTCTTCTAGATCGTTGGCTTGTTTCAGTTCTTTGATTACATTATCCAGCGCTCTATTTTCATGATTTACTTCTATGAGCTTGGCTTCTTTGCGCTGTAGTTTTAGCTTTTTTCTACGGAATTCTAGTTCTTTATGAAGCTCATTGTATGACTTGAGCATCTTGTCAAGTTTATCTTCTTTTTCTAACAACGTATTCATTCTAGCTTCAACTTCCTTTTTCTCTGACTGAAGGTTAGTTAGGAGCTCATCAATGGCTTTTTCGTTTTTGCCAGTTTTGTGTCTGGCATACTTTAAAACATGTTTTCCGAGGCCAGATTTTTCTGCAATTTCGAATGCAAAAGAACTTCCCGGTTTTCCAACGATAAGTTGATAAGTGGGAGACAGTTTTCCTTTGTCGAATTCCATTGAACCATTGACAATTCCTTTGGATTTGAATGCATAATATTTCAAGTTCGAGTAGTGAGTTGTTATCACTCCAAACGATTTCTGATAATTAAGTTGTCGAAGTATGGCTTCGGCAATTGCACCGCCTATTTTTGGATCTGTGCCACTTCCGAACTCATCAATGAGCACCAATGTATCTTCATCGGCCTTATCAATGAAAAATTTCATATTCTTCAGTCGACTACTGTATGTACTCAGATCATCTTCGAGAGATTGTTGATCACCGATGTCAGTAAAAATCTTTTTAAAAATTCCGACTTTACTATTTTGATCAGCTGGAATATGCATTCCAAACTGTACCATCAATTGAAGCAAGCCAACAGACTTCATGGTTACGGATTTTCCCCCAGCATTTGGTCCTGAAAGAACCAATAATCGATTAGGCGCCTTGAGTTCCAAGTCAAACGGAACAGTTTCCTTATTGATCGCATTGTTTTTTAATAATAGTAAAGGATTGTATGCTCTTTTGAATCCAAAATATGGCTTTTCTACCAAGATCGGTTTCTGTGCATCCATAGTGGATGCTACTCTTGATTTTGCCCTTATAATATCTAGTCTAATAAGAACGCCCTCAATGATCGTAAGCTCCTCTGCATACGGTCTGATCTGATCACAAAGGGATCGCAGCACTTTGTATATTTCTTGCTTTTTATCTGTGTATAGATTGAATATTGCATTGTTAATTGGCATTACTTCAGCTGGCTCCAAGAACACAGTTTTTCCAGTTGCAGACTCATCATGGATAACGCCGTCAACTTTTCTTTTAAATCCGGCATCTACAGTAAGTACACGCCTACCATTTCTGAGACTTTCATTGTTTTCGGATAACATGCCTTCACTGCCATACCTTTTCAGTGCTTGGCCAAATACAGTATCCAACTCTCGCTCTTTACTACGGATGGCCTTATGGATTTTCATGAGCTCAGGCGATGCGTCAGGTCTAACATCCCCTTTGTCATCGAGCACTCGATCAATCTCCTTAAGTAGACTTGGGTCGATTTCTATTTCACTATATATCTCATGGATAAGAGGATACATTTTGGCCTGACTCCCATCACTAAAATACTCAATAAGTAATTTAGCTATAGAAATTAATCTGTAGATACGGCGTATAGAATCAACAGATAGCACATACCCGATCTTCTTGAGCATAGGCACATCTGCGGATACACTTTCATACGTTTCTAGAGGAATAGAGTTGCCATCTTCATTGGCCTTTCCCCATTGGTCTACTTCATCCAATTTTCTTTGGATCTGATCTATTTCGATCATGAAACCTTGGTTATATAGCTTCTCCTTTGCTTTTTCACCCAGTAGAGCATTATCGACTAGCTCTACTATCTTGTCAAACTCTACTTTTTCAAATATATCTTTTGGATATGTCTTTATCATTTTTTACGAGCTGTCTTATACCAATCTGCTTTAAATTGTCGCTTTTGTTTTTGGAGTCATGCCGATATGAAAGAGTGAATTGCCCTGCAAGCACTCGTGCTATTAAATTCAGCATATGGAAGTACGCGACAATTTCAAATGCCATCGATATTATTTCGATTATACCACTTTTGTATTCTGTCTTCACCAAAGGAGTGCAGCTCCAAATACACCAGCACTATCTCCTAATTTTGGTTTAAGGAAGGTTGTTTCTACTTTATCGTTGAAAATATAAGGTGTTGTCGCCTCTACAGCTTTATCCAACAAGTCAGGTATATTTCCTACTCCTCCTCCAAGTATAACAACATCTGGGTCAATGGTGTTCAAAATGCAAGATATTGCTTTGCCAAAATTATCAACCATATAGTTTACAGTTTGTGTAGCCAAAGAATCTTCTCCATTTTGGTGTGCTATGGAAATGTCTTTGAGTGACTTTCTAACACCAGATATTTCTTCGTAATATCTTTCTAAAGAAGGTCCTGCGATTACTTTTTCGACACAGCCAGTTTTACCGCAATAACAGTCTACGCCATTAGGATCTAGGACATTGTGTCCCCATTCTCCAGCTATGCCATGTCTACCGTTGATCACATTGCCACCTATGACAAGACCGCCACCAACACCCGTACCCATTATGACACCAAAAACAACTTGTGGCTTAGGATCAAGATCTGCTACCACACCCATAAGTGTCTCAGCAACTGCAAAGCAATTGGCATCATTACTTGTTCTAAATTCGCATCCTGAGAGTTCCTCTATATCCGTTCTTAGCGTTTTACCTATAAGACAAAGAGTATTAGAGTTTTTCATTTTGTTTGTAGTGGGATCAATGACTCCAGGAGTTCCCATACCTATATGTGTAGGTTTTATTCCAGTTTCTTTTTGGAGATTTAAGATTACACCATGGATCTGGCTAAGGATATGTTGATATCCCTTTTGCTGTTCTGTAGGAAGTCTCAACCTAGCAACTGTTTCATTATTGTTCTCAGCGTCTAATATTACGCCTTCGATCTTAGTTCCACCAAGATCTATTCCCCATTTATATCTCATCCGTTATCATTCTCTTTCTTGATCCAAAGTTAAAAGATTATTGTTAGGTTCGTAATTATTTTGGAATGGAAATTTTGAGAGTCTCAAACCTACACCATGTTTGTCCTATTTCTGAGGGAGGTTGTAGTATATTTTGTTTGAAATTTGAATTGGGATCTTAAATGTCACCCGCTCGATTATTGACTTTTGACCCATCAAAACTTAACTCTTATACTCACTCATCAGCACTTACATTTCGATGTTCTAAGTGTTTAGAATAAATCTGATCGCGGTGGCTCAGGCTGCATCAGATTTTGCTGTTCTATAAATAAATTTAGAATTGTAATTGATATTTAATTGCTCACCGAATTTAGTTCCTCAACTCAAAGGTCGATTAAAGATTCATGACCATTAAAACTTAGAACTTAATTCTGATACTCACTTATAATCACTTATACCTCACATGAATCAATGTACTCGTGCCATTCCCATCAGAAGATTCCGTGCTCAATTGACCTTTGAGGTAATTGATTCTAGATTGTATATTTTCCAGTCCCATACCTTTTCTTGTTAAATTTTGAGGGTCGTATCCTACACCATCGTCTTCAAATTGGATAGCCATTTCATCATCTTCAGTATTGATTTGGATGAGAATTTCTTTGGCCTTAGCGTGTTTAATTGTGTTGTGCAGCAGCTCCTGTATTACTCTATATATAGAAAGAGAAATCATGGTAGGAATTTTCTCAGGTATACTATAATATTGAAAATCTATTTCTGGATAAGTCTCGTCATCGAACCTATTGAAGAGATCTTTTAGGGCAGGGATAAGGCCTAGTTCAGTTAGTGCTCCAGGCTGTAAGTTCTGAGATATTGATCGCACTTCATTTACTGCAGTATCGAGCATCTTATTTGCTGATTTATATTCTCGTAGTTCACCAACATCTGCCATTTTTGATTGAACACTATCAAACTGCAACTTGATTGTACTCAATAACCCACCAAGACTATCATGCAAATCTTTGGAGATTCTTTCTCTTTCTATTTCTTGGCCTTCTAACATAGACTGCATGCCACTGATCTTGATGTTATCCTCTAGTTCTCTAATTTTTTGGCCACTTATTTCTTGTTTTTGCCCATTGATGATTTCTTCAGCTCTTATTTTTTGTCTGTAGAAATTAATTATGTAATAAAGTAGAGCTAGCAACATACCCAAGCCCGCAGTCAATATATACATGGCATTTCGTTGCTGTTTGTTTTTCTCTTCTACGGACTCTACATTGAGTTCTAGTTTCTTATTGTCTTGTTCTTTTTCGTCTACCTTATAGTAAACTGCAAATTTGTTTTGTGATTCTATCCTATCTTTATTTAGAATGCTATCGTTAAGTTCTGAGTATTTTTTAGAGTATATGTATGCGTTTTTATAGTCTTTTTTCTTTTCATAAATACTTGTAGTTGCGCTGTAGAGCATTCTTCTATGGGTGTTGAAAGGCTTGAGTGAAGCAAATTCTTCAGATTCCTTCATGTACTTTAGCGCACGATCTAGATTTTCTCTTTTTTCATTGATTTCACCGAGAGCGTACAGGCTTCGGCTCATGCTTTCCCTATCTCGCATCTTGCCACTTAGCTTTACAGTTTGTATAGCTATCAACTCTGCAGAATCTAGTTCGTTGAGTGTCTCGTATGATCCTATCTTATGTATGAGAAATTCCACCATTAATGTAGAATCTTTCAGTACTTTATTAAGCTCTATGGATTTATTTAAATATAAAAGTTCCATCTCAGGATCAATCTTATCTCGATATAGTTGACTGATATAGTAGTTTATGTAGGTTATGTTTTCGAGGTCTTTTACTTTCGTAAAGTAGTCAAGTGCCTTATTAAAAGACTGCAAGGATTCTTGATAATAGCCAGATTGTAAATATTCGATCCCAATTGCCTTATCTATCCTGCTCATCATAAAGCTATCTCTAAGAATATTGTAGTATTCTCTAGCGTTTAAATAATTTTTAAATGCATTGCCAGAATTATCAAAATTTTCCGCTTCGAATTGAGCTAGAAGATAGTATGCAGCAGCCAAGTTTTCCTTGTTTCTGCTTATTTGAGCATCTTTTAGCATCTGTTCCAATTCTGACACTTTGTATGTAGAATCTAGGTCTATCTGACCTGTCAAAGATGACGATGCAATAGGAATAAACAGAAAAATAATAAGAAATCTATATAATAAGATGTTCATATATAAGGATGCTGATTGTAAAATATTACAAACACACATTGGGATATTACTATTAAAAAAACGAATGTAAGAAAAAAATGTTGTTACTAGTTGCTTGGAGGTGGTTTGTAGTTAGAATTTGCCTTAAGTGTTTGGACTCTAAATATTGGCTTTGTTGTTTTATAAGGGATGCTGCATCTGAAACCAATTATCCTTCTTTAATTCAACGATATACTAGGTATAAACTGACTGGAATCATGAAACATAATTTCGCAATAATCATAATCGCAGTATTTTGTCATAGGCAGTGATTCTATGTACTGTAGTAATTCACTCTCATTATCAGCTTGGATAACAATCCATAATTTTGACCTATCAGCTGCAAGGGTATAGGTGATCAGGACTCCCTGGCTGAACAGTCGATCAACAATAATTCGCTGTCTTGGAATCTGCTCTAGCATTTCTAGTGAAAACGGTTCTAATGTACACTCTACCATATATTTATAATATTTCGCCATAATTAAATTTCGTCAAATATTGCATAAGTAAATGTCAATTTTGCATTGATATTGGTAGGAACAAAAGCTCTTGTTTTTATCCTAATTTCTAAGTCTATCAGTCCTTCTTTAAAAATCTCTTTTACATCTACAAAAGTATTAAACAATCCTAATTGAGATCTATCTCCAAAATCAGGTTCGTTAGACTGAAACATTCGGACTTTATTTGTATTGTTTAATCTTGAAACAGCAAAAATTTCAACTCGCTGTATAAATGTCCAATCAATATTATTAAAAGCCGAGGTTAAGACGGCAACATCGGGATTAATATTAACAACATCTTCAACCGTTCTGTTATATATGGCTAGATTTTGATCAAGCAGAACGGGAATGTTCTTCAATTCAAAGAAGTGAGTTTCTATTGTATTTAAATTTCCAGGTATCTCGAAATTTCGCTCTACAGTAACCAAAGTCAATGGCTCCACGCTATCTCCACATGAGCAAAATGTTGTAAAAATGCCAATTGCAATTATATATATGAAATTCCTCAAATTGTTAATTTTAGTACTTAAATTCTCCGATGCTTGCATCGGGGTCATAAAAAAGATGCTTTTGGATAAAAACGCCTTATCACAAAAAAGATCCTATTTCCGAGCTTTAGGTTGGAAAAATTTTGGCTAATGCTCCATCCGCTTGCGGTGGGGTAGTCAAAATTTAGGATCTTTTTTACTATCGAGATCTATTTTATTACAAATTCTGTCCGCCTATTTGTCATTCTTCCTTCTTCCGTTTGATTGTCCGCTATTGGTAGAGATTCTCCTAGTCCCAAATATGAGACCCTATCGCTAGCTATTCCTCTCAAGATTAACGCATCAGCCACCGACTTTGCTCTTTCTTCGGAGAGCTTTTGGTTATCAACTTCAGATCCTACATTATCAGTATGGCCGATTATTTGGATTTTGATATCTGAATTATTAACCAAATTTTGAGTCAAAGTGTTCAGTTCAAAGTTTGATTCTGATTTTAAATGTGCTTTCCCCGATTCGAAAAATATATTTCTTAAAATAATAGGCTCTGCTTTGGTTGTATTCGTAGAATTCCCGTTGTTGATTTTTGCTAACGAAATATCAATAATATAGGGATTCAATGCATCCTGTATTCCATTCAAGTCGAAATTTTCAGAATGATGCATATAACCGTCCATCTTGATAAATAATGCATAAGAACGATTGGTCGGTAAGCTATTGATAAATGTACCTTTTGAATCTGCTTTTCCTGTAGTTGGATTGATATTTTCTGTTAAGACTTCTAAAATGTAGTTGGCAGATAGGGGAAGACCAGTTTCTTTGTCAGTGATAGTGGCTTTAACGAATGTAGTTAACATTGGTCTTGCCTCAGGATACAATTGAAAACTGTAAATATCCAAGTTTGCATTCGACTTATCGTTTAAGTAAGCCATATCAGATGCGAAGAATGCTGTTTTACCATCAAGGGAAACAGATAATGCGCCCTCCGATCCTTCCGTATTGATTGGGTATCCAATATTTTTGGCAGGAGTCCACGATTGTGTGCTGTCTACAAATCTAGAATAGAATATATCATAACCACCCATACCTATATGTTTGTCTGATCGGAAATAAAGCGTATGACCATCAGGATGAATGAATGGTGATTCTTCATTCCCAGAAGTATTGATCTCTTTGGGCATTAAGGTAGGGAACGCCCAGCCACTAGTATCCGTTTTAGTAGTCACCCATATGTCATTTCCTCCATATCCATCTTGTCTGCCACTACTAAAAAAGAGTGTCTTCCCATCCGCTGATAAACTTGGCTGAGAATCCCAACTGATAGAATTGACTACTTTACCCATATTACTTGGGATAGTCCAATAATCAGAATCTAGACGAGCATAATATAGATCACAAGAGCCAATACCGGTTTTTCTCCTATCACATGCAGTAAATATCATAGTCTTTCCATCTGCGGAAATCGTGTGTACTCCCTCGTTTTGTGGAGTATTCAGCCCTTCTACCTCTGCTACACGTATAAACTCTCCATCTTTTACCTCAGCGATATAGAAGTCTTCTTGACCGTCCACTCGCCTTGTGAATATCATACGATCACCTTCTATATTCATCATAGGTACATATTCTGAATAGTCAGAACATACATCTCCACCTACTTTTTGTGGATCAAATGGTACTGGATTGGTTGTAGCTTCATAAGCAAATGTTGCTCTATCTCTAAGATCTATGGCTCTATTTTTCCTTTTTTCGTCATCACTTCTGTCAATGAAAGATTGAAAATTACGCGCAGCTAAGTCATATGTCTTCATATCTCTTTGTACAATAGCCAGCGAATAGTACATCTGGGGATCATATTCAGGAGCCATAGCTATAGCCGCCTCAAATGCTACCGCCGACATTTCGTATTCCTCAATATTATGTAACATTCCGGCTTTACGCAATTGTGCATCTATGAATTCGGGGTGCTTTTTTAAGACTTTATCATAGAGGTCGAGGCTTTTTTGGTACTTTCTATTTCTTCCTTCTGAGATTGCTTTTCTATAATTATTGAGTGATTTCTTGTCAAGGTCTTTCCTTGTTTTTATCACTTGCGCTTCGGAAATAGATAGTGTTGTCATCATGATGATCCCTATCAATATTCCAGTTTTTGTTAATCCCTTTTTCATATCCCTCTTAATATAATGTACAAAACGATATGAATCCCGTTTATCTTATAATGTGTGAATGGTTATTTAATCGCTAATATTCTTAGGGCTGTAAGATTTCTATCCTTAAAATTTAAAGTACTGTACTATTTGTTGATAGATAACTTGAATAGAAAGATCTAAGGGAGATGGTAGATTTAATATTTACCATTGATTACAAATAACAAATGCCATCACTAAAAAGCATTGACATATATTAAATTTTGATTATCATAATGATAATCATTTGCTATTATATTTTTTAGTCCAAAGAATTCCTAGAAACTCAAGATTCTTCTTTTTAAACAACTGGTTTTGGACAATTCCATGAATCAATATTATCTACTTTTCCGGGATGAGCCCCATAGATATTATAGTAGCCATTAAAAATACCAAGATGACCACTCTCAAAAAATCCACGCAGAATTTCACTTTGCTCTACCAATTGTTCTGCCGTTAGCCTTGCATTATTTATTGTTGCTTGTTTTGGGTCATTGACTGGCTCATTAGGTTCTGTACCATTTATTGCTGGGACGATGTGCGCTAAGAGTTGGTTTAAGTTAGTTCCAAAATTAATCCGTTTTTGTGCTTGATCGATTGCTGCCTTAACCGCTCCGCATGATTCATGCCCTAGTACAACGATTATTCGAACATTAAGGACGGCTACGGCATATTCTAAACTAGCAATGGATGATGTGTTGGCAATATTCCCAGCTACTCGTACTACAAATAATTCACCTTCTTTGGCAGAAAATATACTCTCTGGAATAACTCTAGAGTCAGCACAACTTAGAATAGCGGCATATGGCCTTTGTCCAGATTCTGTCACGCCAATTTCTTCAATCTTTCTGCCAGATTGTTCTTCTATACTTTTAACATGCTGTGCATTCCCATCTTTTAATTTTTTAAGTCCAATGGGGCAAGGATGGCCTACATTTTTCTCTGTCGACATAAGTTTTTTATTTTATTGGTTAATATCAAATATAATAATTTATGAATAATGATCTAGGTTTTATTTAATGGTAAGTTCGTGTAATAAGTGGTGGTAGAAAGGTTGCTTGATGTATTTCATGAATTATAGATATTTATTCTTGTCGATCTATATACATTACAATAAAAGATAATTTGTAACTTCGCTGTATGTCAAAGGCAAAGAAAAAAAACATTGTAAAAACTGAAGAAGTAAAGCCTAAGGTTCCTTCTAGTTTTGGAAGCTTCCATCGATACTATCAATGGATTGTTTTCGCATTTGCTTTTTTGATTTATGGGAACACACTTTTGCACAATTATACGCAAGATGATGCCATCGTCATCTATGATAATATGTTTACTCAGGATGGCGTTTCTGGCATTCCAGGGTTGCTTAAGTATGATACTTTTTACGGTTTTTTTAAGACAGAAGGAAAGGCGAAACTGGTTTCTGGCGGTAGGTACAGACCATTGACACCTATTATGTTTGCAGTTGAGTATCAGTTGTTTGGGGCGTCGCCAGGAGCGGGGCACTTAATTAGTGTGTTATTATATTCACTTCTTTGTTTATTGATATACAAGTTATTGGTGTTGATGTTATTGCCTAAAATGAAGGAGAAAAAAGGGTTTTATCTCTTTGTTTTGTTTGCATCATTGTTGTTTGCCGCGCACCCACTTCACACAGAGGTCGTGGCCAACATTAAGGGCCGAGATGAGATTATGAGTATGATGGGTGCGGTGCTTGCGCTCTACTATTCTCTTAAATATATAGATAGTAATCGAAGAGTCTATCTTCTTTGGGCGGCTTTTGCGTTTTTCTTAGGACTGATGGCGAAAGAAACAACAATTACCTATTTAGCTGTTATTCCTTTGGCAGTTTATTTCTTCAGATCGGTTTCATTTTCTAAGGTTGTATTGCCGACAGTAGGAGTTGCGGTATCTGCAGTGTTGTTTTTAATAATAAGATTTAGTGTGCTTGGGATGGATTTCGGAGGTGCCCCGATGGAGTTGATGAATAATCCGTATCTTAAAATTGAGGGGAACAATTATGTACCATTCTCATTTGGGGAAAAAGCAGCAACGATTATTTATACACTAGGAAAATATATCCAATTATTAATATTCCCACATCCATTGACCCATGATTATTATCCAAGACACGTTGAGATTATGTCATTTGGAAATTGGCAAGTGATATTGAGCCTACTTACATATTTAGGAATGTTCGCTGTGGCTATGAAAGGGTTAAGAAGTAAAAATCTAATCAGTTTTTGTATTTTATATTTTTTGATCACATTATCAATTGTATCTAATGTTGTATTCCCGATTGGAACGAATATGTCTGAGCGATTCATGTTTATGCCATCGCTTGGGTTTGTGGTTTTGGTAGCTTATGTAGCATCTAAATATGTGAGTTCGAAGAATGTATTGATGGGTGTAATGGCTACGACCATTTTCTTTTATAGTATGAAAACCTTCACCAGAAATTTTGTTTGGCAAGATGACTTTACTCTTTTTACGACGGATGTAAAGACTTCATCAAATAGTGCTAAGATATTAAATGCTGCAGGTGGGGCACTAGTGACCGAATCAGCAAAGCCAGAAAATGCTAGCAAAAAAGATGCAATGCTTAATGAGGCGATCCCTTACTTGAAAAAAGCGCTAACCATTCATCCCAATTATAAAAATGCGGCACTGCTGTTAGGGAATGCTAGTTTTTATAAAGGTGATTACGAGGGAGCAATAAAAGCTTATGAACGAACACTCCAAATCGCGCCGGAATATAAAGACGCCATAAAGAACCTTGCTATTGCTTATAGAGATGCGGGAAAGCAAGCAGGGGAAAAAGAAAGAGATCTCGAAAAAGCAAAGAGGTATCTGAAACGATCAATCCAACTTATGGATAATGATGCTGATGCATTTAGATTGTTAGGAATTGTTCATGGGATGGGGGGAGAGCACCAAGAAGCTATTAAATATTTCACAATGGTGACAGAAATGCAACCAAAAGTGGCCATCGGTTACGTTAATCTTGGCAAAGCTTATCAATATTACGGTGACGATGAAACATCGAGAATTATGTTTCAGAAAGCATTGGAATTAGATCCAAAAGCTTTGGATTACTGACATCTAAATAATAAGATCATACTCTTAGAAATTGAGTAACTATAATAAATATATGCGAACTACATTTCAAATATTCATAACAATTTTTCTTTTTTCTTGCTCACTCCATGCACAGACTGATTCTGATAAGTGGGTTGATGGTGTCTTCAATAATCTTACTTTAGAAGAAAAAATTGGTCAATTATTTACCATTCGAGCATCCGCAAAAGTAGACGAAAGAGAAGCTAAAAAAGTACTTTCGTATATTGAAAAGTATAAGGTTGGAGGTATATGCTTTTTTCAAGGTAGCCCTACTCAGCTGACAGTGCTTAATAATCGATATCAACAAAAATCAAAAGTTCCGATCTTGACCTCGATAGATGGTGAATGGGGACTTGGGATGAGATATCCAGAACAATCCATCAGTTTCCCAAGAGCTCTAACATTGGGAGCCATTCAAGATAATAATTTGATCTATGAAATGGGAACTCACATTGCAGACCACTGTAAGCGAGTAGGTATCCATGTGAATTTTGCTCCAGTAGTAGATGTAAATAATAATCCTAATAACCCAGTAATCAACAATAGGTCATTTGGTGAGGATAAATATAATGTAGCTGCCAAAAGCTACGCATACATGAAAGGAATGCAGGAAAATGGTGTTATGGCATGTGCTAAGCATTTTCCAGGTCATGGAGATACAGATACAGACAGCCATTATGATTTGCCAGTTATAACACACGATAGAAATAGATTGGATAGTGTAGAATTGATGCCGTTTAGATCTTTGGTGAAACAAGGGATTGGAAGTGTGATGGTAGCGCACCTAGGCATTCCAGCATTTGACGATAGGCCTAACAGACCTACGACATTGTCTTATAATGCTGTGACAAATATCCTTAGAAAAGAGATGGCTTTCGGAGGGTTGATATTCACAGATGCCATGGAGATGAAAGGGGTAACAAAGCACTTCAAGTCAGGTGACGCGGATAAGGAAGCATTCATTGCAGGAAATGATATCATCTTATTGCCTGAAAACTTAAAAGCTGGTATAGAATCTATCAAAAAAGGAATATTAGATGGAAGTATTCCCGGAGAGAGGTTGGATAATAGCGTGAAACGAATATTAAGAGCAAAATACACCTTAGGTTTGAACGATTGGAAGCCATTGGATCAAAACAATGTCTTATCAGATATCAACGACAATAACTCAATTGCACTCAAAGAAAAACTGATTGAAAATGCTATCACATTAGCATCCGATAAAGATAAAATTATACCGATAAGAAAATTGCACGATATGAAATTTTCCTCTATTTCAATAGGGACAAATTTCAAAACTCCGATGCAGACTCAAATGGACTTCTATGTAACAACACAACATAACCAACTGCCTAGGTTGTCTACCAAAATAGAAAGGCAACGCATATCTGAAAATGTGAAAGAGTCAGACTATATAGTGGTAGGTATCCATGATATGAGTAAATACGCTAGCAAGGATTTTGGACTGAATCTTCAAAATATTGCTTTCTTGAAAGAGTTAGAAAAAGACAAAAAGTTAATTCTCGTAATTTTTGGTAGCCCATATTCTTTAAAGTTTTTTGATCAATTTTCTAATGTGATTGTTGCTTATGAGGATGATGAAATTTATCAAAGGCTTGCTGCACAATCTATTTTTGGAGCATTTACAATAAAAGGAAAACTGCCGGTAAGTGCATCATCAAAGTACAAGTACGGTGGAGGAGAATATAGAGAGTCCCTCGGAAGGTTTGGATATTCGATACCAGAAAGGGTAGGAATGTCATCTGCTATTTTGGCTGGAATTGATACCATTATAAATGAGATGATTACCACAAAAGCTGCACCTGGATGTCAGATCCTGGCAGCAAAGGGAGGTAAGATTGTTTTTCAAAAATCTTATGGCAATTTTGTCTATGATAAAGCCCGACCAGTAGATAACAACGATATTTATGATGTGGCTTCGGTGACTAAAGTCTGCGCATCAACGATCTCACTGATGAAATTATATGATGAGAAGAAATTTGATATCAATGCAACGATAGACAGGTACATTCCCGAGACGGATACCTGTAGCAAAGGAGATATCAATATTAAAGCGACGCTTGCACACCATGCTCAATTGGCTGGTTGGATTCCCTTTTATAAGCACACAGTAAGTACCAGCAGAAGTAATCCTCAGCCATTAGATAAATATTATAGTAAGACTTTACAAGATGGTTTTACAGTTCCAGTTGCTGACAACTTATTCATGAGGACAGATATGAGAGATTCTATCTGGAGTAAAATCTATGGCAGTAATTTAAGAGAACAAAACGGCTATAGATATTCGGATTTAGCGTTTTATTTTATGCACAAGAGTATCAATAATATTACTGGTATCCCAATTAATGAATATGCAGCTCAAAATTTTTATGATCCAATGGGCCTAAGAAGAACTGGATATTTACCTCTTGCAAAGCATCCAAAAGATGAAATCGCCCCATCAGAACACGATCGATATTTTAGAAGACAAACGATCAAAGGTCACGTGCATGATATGGGTGCTGCAATGCTCGGTGGTGTGAGTGGGCATGCAGGTCTTTTTAGCAATGCAGGAGAGCTTGCAGTTATTTTTCAAATGATGCTTAATGGTGGAAGTTATGGCGGTGTGCAATATTTAGAGCCCGAAACGATTAAGCTATTTACAACGAGGTATCCTGAAAGTACAAGACGAGGAATCGGGTGGGATATGAAAGAGCTAGATCCTGATAAGAGCCAAAATATGTCAAAACTAGCATCTGATTCTACATTTGGGCATCTAGGTTTCACAGGTGTGGCAGCTTTCGCAGACCCAGAAGAAGATCTTATCTTTATTTTTGTATCAAATAGAACATATCCTAGTATGAAGAACCTAAAGTTTAGTAGAGGTAATTACAGACCGCGTGTTCAAAGTCAAATTTATAGATCACTGATGAAGGAAGTGGAAAGTGTAGAAGTAGTTGGTGAAATGTGACACCGAACTGCCCATGTATTTTCCAAACCATTAGAAGGAGATCTTTATTAGGGGTTTTCAGAAGTAAGCTCTATTTTAAAATTCTCTCGCATATTTTCTAAT
>CAXBGT010000111.1:0-18964 GCA_963975265.1 uncultured Saprospirales bacterium | reverse complement strand
GATACTTTACTTTTAAGTGAAATGAGAGTGTCTTCTTTTAATATTACTGTGGATATTAATTTTGCTCCTTCTGTATCGTACCAAAAATTTCGATTATCTTTTCTATAGAATGAAGAAGAAACGGGCTCGTAGAAGTAGTCAATCCAATCATTATTTCCAGTAATCTTTTTGTTATTTTTGTGTTTAAAATAAAGAGAGGACTTCGTTTTAATAACAATTAATTCTTGATCAGAAATTAATTCTGCCTCTTGCACTGACTCCCCACCTATTTCATAAGTAACACTAGAGTCTTTAGTAATGAATGCCTTACTAAATCTATTATTTTCCCAAGTAAAAGTTGCTTCACCAAATTCTATTGATATTCTATTTGGCTTAATATTATTTGCGCTAGTTGCCATGATTATTTTCTTGCTAGGTGAGCTCTTTTCTTTTCCCATTTATGATCACGTCGTTGCTGCATATAGGTTTTACTCATGATATTAGTAAGTTTCTGAACCCCTTCTTCAAAGCTACATGTTTCTGCTGTGTGCTCTTCCCCAAATATTTGAGTCATAAATTTCTTCTTATCTTCTTTCGATTTAATATATATCCCTTTGATCGCAAATTTTGTCTCACTTCTTCTTTTTGTGATAAACTTATTCAATTCATTGAGATTTCGAATGCCCATAGACGGTTCACCATCTGTAATGACAAACATAGAACACGAAAGGTTGATATTAGGGTTTTTTTTACGCAATTTCTTGATAAAATCTTCCATTCTTTCTTCACATCCTAGTACCCCAGCACTAATATTAGTTCCCTCTAACCCAGTATATACTATATGTGGCCCTGCAATTCTTGAAACAATAGTCAGTATTTTAAAAAGAAGAGTTTTCCTTGTGTACTCATAGTCAAACTCAACGCCCGGGATAAAGTTATTGCTAAAAAAATGAAATGCGTCAAATGATTTTCTACTCTGTAAACCTGTTACTAGAAGATATAAAACCTTGTACAAATTTCTCATCCTCTCATGATCCATGGATCCTGACAAGTCTAAACAAAAGCAGTTGACTTGGGTAACTTCACCCTTCTTGATTTTCGTTTTGAGGGTTTTCATTACATTTCCTCTGATCCATTTTTCAGGGTCAAAGACTGTTTCAGGATCAAACTCTATACCATCAGACTGATGTCGAAAAGTATCAAATTCAGTGGTGCGTTTCGCAGGAAGAGCTGTTTTGAATGCTGCAGTGACAAAAGGAACATAGTTTTGAATTTCTTCTTCGATTGATAACATCTCTGTCAAGAAGACTTCTTTTTGTGCTTCTGTGAAATTTTCATCCAAATCAATGCCTAATTCCCTCATTTTCTGATTCCTGAAAGCTGATCTCATCTTAAGCGCTTCCTCTGCTTGGCGGATTGCAATATTCCATCTTTTTTGATTTGATAAATAAAAGAAAGACGGAACGCTATTGATAAAGCTATCTAAGGCTGTTCGAGATTGTATCGCTACAACAGCTTGGATATATTTAGTTATTAATTTTGCTTCTGCTTTTTCATGTGCCAATTTTGCTTCCAGATATGCAGTTGCAGTTTCTATATTTTCAAATGGAGCAATGTTTAATTTTGGTATTACCTTATTGTCTACCTTTTTCCATTTATAATAAGGTGTACTGATAGAATTACTAAGGTCTAAATGATAATTTTCTATTTTTTGATTAACTGCCTCTTTGTATTTATCATTTTTAGGAATGAGAGAGGTCTGAGCCATCAACATTATGATCTTAAGTTCGCTTTCATCTAAGTTCGACTTTTTATTTATCAGGTGTTCATAATCGGTCGTTCTTAATTGAAAAAGACTAAGGTCTTGAATAGGCTTCTTAAAAGTCAATAACGATTTTACCTTGCTTACTACATTTTTACGAGTAAAGACTTTAGTTATCTGGTCGAAAATTGAATCTTCATCGAGCGCCTTTTCAAATAAGTAATTAAGATTTTGAATCTCTGAAATGTTAAGTTGATTGCGAAACATAAAAAACTCCCCAAAAGCTATTAAATCATGATCTTGAGACAATAGTGACGTTAAATCATTCTCAAAATCTGGGAAAGATGCAAAGAAGAAATATTTAGACTTTGACTGCTTAACTTCTTGTAGCTCTTCAATAAATATCTTCTTATATTTTGTGATCAAAACGATAACAACAGGGTGGAACTCTTCAATATCCTCGATTATTACAGGATTGTCACTAGAGATGACTAGGTCTACGATATTATAAAACCATGATAAGAACTGTTGTGTGGATAGCTGCTTAGAATGAAAGGACGAATAGTGCGACAAAAAACCTTCAAGATATTTTACACTTGCCATTAAGGAGTCAGAAAACAAAATAAGATTGATGTATCTCTCGATCGTAAACAGGACACCAGATATAGGCAGAGGTAACTTATCTACTGATTCAGTATTTGACACATCTACCAAATGATCCAGTAAATCAATATATTTAAAGTCTGCGGTAAATTGACTTAGTATATTCATTGCATGTCTCAGATCTTCAGGTTTGGTTTCCTTGATATCAGATACTGGAATTAATAGACCCAGGCCTTGTGTTTGCTTTTTGATCTGATCACGTTCACCTTTATTGACTTTGGTTTTCTTGGTCAGATAATTTACAATAAGTTTATCTAATTTTGTTGTCCATTCCTTCTTGGGAGCTTTTAGAGTGGGATTATGAAGCTGTATTGTATTCAAGTCACTTTCGATCACCTACAGACAGGACGATGAACCATTTACAGCGGATTTTTGGTCTAGAATCGAAGTAGTAGAGTATGACTATGCACCCGAATCGGTCACATCAGAGTACTACGATGCTTTGATGTCTATGAAAAAGAACTATTTAGTGACTACTCAAGATCTAGCTCGTGAGCATTTCAGCTATCACGAAGCGCCATCTGATGGCCAAGAAAAAGCAAAGTATTTTGCAAAGCAATTTCTAGAATTTATACTTCTTCCAAAAGCAGACGAAGAAATAAAACGAGATAATCTCTCAAAATATATAATCGATTATTTTACAGCTAATATTAATCTTGGTAAAGTAAGAAAGAATGATCTCTACAGTCCAGAAGAAGCCATCAAAATAGCATTCAAAAGAGTCAAGGATTTCAGGAATTTTGATGTGAAAGAATTCTATGATCTGTACAATCACTTTGCAAATGGCAGAGCACTAAGAAGCAAACGCCTCCAAAAAATGAGAACTTCTGATGTCACTAAATATGAACAACTGAAAGTTCAGATACTGATTATCAGATATATGGAAGGGTGCCTTAGAGAACTTCGGAAATTATTTTACAGTTCCGCTGGACAGACAGAGATAGAAGGTACAAATAGGGAATTTATTAAGTGTGTGCATTTGATGGAATTGATGGGAAAGATGTAAGCCTTACAGCCTTAAGTCAAGCTTCTAAAATCTCCCTTTGGAGAGGACTAGGGGTGGATGTTGTGGATTTGCTAAAATTAACACAAGATAGTTGATCAACTCGAAAACCGTCTTGTCTGACATCTCAAAGAGTGTCAGTCATATACTTCTCGAGTGCCGTAAATTAAATTAGCGTATCATTCGTAATATTCCTTTAATCCATTGTAACGCTGCATGTAGATTACTATGATTATTGTCTCCTTTTGACAACTCCATAGTAGGAGAACATTAACAAAATGGCCTTGGTTTAATAAGAATTTAATTAAACCAAATTCTGACCATTCCTTTACACCCCAATTCGTACATTTGCACCTCATCATAATACAAGGCTCTGCAACTAATAGACAAATACAATCGCACCATAGACTACCTCCGTATCGGAGTGACAGACCGTTGTAATCTGAGGTGCAGATATTGTATGCCTGCAGAAGGAATTCAGTTTTCTGAGAGAGAAGATTTGTTGACTTACGAAGAGATCGTTAGATTGGCTCATGTGTTCAAGTCACTTGGTGTTAAAAAGGTGAGACTTACTGGAGGTGAGCCATTTGTCCGTAAAGACATCGACCAATTGTTGAGGTCTTTGAGTGAGATTTTTTCCGCTGTTCACATTACCACTAACGCCACTCGATTGGATGTTCCTTTGCTCAAAGAAATAGGAATTAGTGGTCTTAATATATCTCTTGATTCATTGGATAGGGATAAGTTCTTTATGATTACACGTAGAGATGAGTCCGAAAAGGTGATGGCGAACATTCATGAATGTATCAATCAGGAGCTGCCTATTAAGATCAATATGGTCGTAATGAAGGGAGTGAATGATATGGAAATCCTTGATTTTGTTGATTTCGGGATTAAGTATGGTGTAGAAGTAAGATTTATTGAGGCGATGCCTTTTAATGAAGGAGATGGAAATAGAGATGTTTTTATGTCTGCTATTGAAATGTTAGCACTCATTCAAACAAGATACCCAGAGGCAGTTCAGTACGACGATCTTAAGCCAAGTTCTGCAATACATTATAAGATAGGTGACTCTAAATTTGACATAATACCTGCTTATAGTCGTTCTCTATGTGGAACATGCAATCGCATAAGATTAACACCAAAGGGAGAATTGTTGAATTGCTTATATTCTCAAAAAGGGACTGAGCTACGAGATATGCTGAGAGATTCCAATGTATCTGATACGCAACTTTCTGAAGTGATACAGCAAAGTGTTTTTCACAAACTCAAGAATGGATTTGAGGCAGAAAGTGAAATGACTGGTGATGTATTCCGAAGTATGACTACAATAGGAGGGTGATAAATCAACGATTAATAAACAATCTAAATAAATGATTACAGTTTCTGAGGCTTTCAATCTAGTGCTGTCAACAGCTCAAAGCTATGGTGCAGAAATGGTGTCCTTGGAAAATGCGATAGGTCGGGTTTTAGAGGAAGACATTTTAGCGGATCGCCATTTTCCTCCTTTTGACCGAGTCACTATGGATGGAATATCAATCGCTTTTGCTTCATTACAGAAGAATCAAAGGAAAATTAAGATAGAAAGTATTGCTGCAGCTGGATGTCCCAAAGTGTCTTTACAGGACAGTAATAAGTGTATAGAAGTAATGACTGGTGCAGTTCTACCCGAAGGGACTGACACTGTAATCCGATATGAAGATTTGGAAATAATCGATGGGGTTTGTTCTATTAATGCGGAAGTTCGAAATGGACAAAATGTGCATAAGGAGGGATCGGATCATAATACTAATTCAGTTTTACTTTCAAAAGGGCATAAAATAAAATCTATAGATATAAATGTCTTAGCTACCGTTGGCAAAAGCAAGGTAGCAGTCGTCAAAACTCCTAGTATCGCTATCTTATCATCTGGGGATGAACTGGTTCCTGTCGACTCGGAGCCTCTTCCACATCAGATACGTATGTCTAATGTCCACATGCTTAAAGCAAGATTAAGCGAGTTGGATGTAGAAAGTGATCATTTTCATATACAAGATGATGAAATCGAGATAAAGAATACCCTAGCCAAACTTATAGCTAAGTACGATGTGATCTTAATGAGTGGTGGTGTGTCAAAAGGTAAGTTTGATTTCATCCCTGATGTGTTAACTTCTTTGGGTGTAGAATGTCTATTTCATAAAGTAGCACAGCGACCTGGCAAGCCTTTGTGGTTTGGAAGAAATAAAGCGATCACAGTTTTTGCTTTTCCTGGGAACCCTGTTTCTACGTTGGCTTGCTTTCACAAGTACTTTATTCCTTGGCTTACTAAATCTACTGGACAGATATATGTACAACCATTTGTAATTCTGAGGGCTAAAACTGAGTTCAAACCAAATCTTACTTGTTTTGCACAGGCTAAGATTGAGTTCGAAAATGGAAAGATCTATGCCGATATCTCTAAAGGAAATGGTTCAGGAGATATGGTGCATCCAACTGAAATGGATGGATTTGTAGAACTTCCACAAGGAAAAGACGTTTATCAAACTGATGAAGTGTATTCATTTATTCCGTTCCATTCAATTCTTAAATAGAGGGCTTATGAAAAAAGAACTTTCACATATCGACGAAAAAGGTGATCCAGGAATGGTGGATGTTAGTCATAAGTTGACAACTGAGCGTATTGCATCTGCAAGTGGTAAAGTGGTGATGGGAGTTGATATAATGACCCAGTTAAGAGAAGAGGGATTCAGTACAAAAAAAGGCTCCATTGCTCAGACAGCAGTTATAGCAGCTACAATGGCTGTGAAGAATACTTTTAATACCATTCCACTTTGTCATCAGATTCCCATCACTTCGTGTAAAGTAATTGTAGAACCTAGCGATGATGGTTTTGATTTAAAATGCACCGTCAAGACGATCGGACAAACAGGTGTAGAGATGGAAGCATTGCATGGTGTGAGTGTAGCTGGATTGACCATCTATGATATGTGCAAAGCGATAAGCCACGATATGCAAATAACAAACATTCAATTAAATCAGAAAAGCGGTGGAAAGAATGACTTCAAAAGATAAACATCAGAAACATCCTAAACTAGTAAGGTCAACGATAGGGTATTACCATAGGTGTGAATGGGCGATATATGGGACTAATTGTGATAATATTCGAATATTTTATGATCAAGTAAATGCTGAGTTAGACCAAGTCAATATTTTGTATGTCGATGCGGATCACAGTGATAAGGAAAAAGATACTCACAATCATATTGGAAAAAAACAATTCTCTACAATAGATGTGCAACCATGGTGTTCATTTGATGATAGATTAAATACCATACAATCTGATGCTGCATTTGTGAATGGCAATCATTATGCTGCTTCTTGTCAAATAGTAATTATTGATCCCAGAAAGAAAGACTCGCTAAAGAGAAGGGAAGATCAATTGGGACAAATTGCGATAGTGGTCGTCGAAAATTCAGAAGATGAAATATATGATTTTGTCAAATCAAGAATGACGGAAGGGACGGTTGTCTATAAAGCAACACAAATAAATAAAATTGCAAATCAAATCGCGGCTGACATTGAAAAAGCGACGCCAGAATTGAAGGCCTTAATTTTAGCGGGTGGTCAGAGTCAACGTATGGGTTTCGATAAATCACAGATTGAATACCATAGTGGACTGAGTCAACAAGACTACCTTTATCAATTATTGAGTAATAAAGGGATAAATACTTATTTATCAAAGAGATACGACTATTTAGCGGGAGTTGAGTCTCAAAGCGTGATTACAGATAGATTGACGGACATGGGGCCATTTGGTGCGATTGTCTCAGCTATGATGACAGATCCTAACGCAGCATGGTTAGTAGTGGCTTGTGATCTTCCTTTTCTAGATGGCGAACTTCTTGATCGGCTTATACAAGCAAGAAATACTAGTAAATTTGCTACTGCATTCAGAGGAATCGAAAATCCATTTCCAGAGCCATTGATTACAGTTTACGAGCCGAAAGCATATCAGCGCTTTCTTTCTTTCATGTCACTTGGCTATGCATGTCCAAGAAAGGTGCTAATTAATTCAGACATTGAGGAGATTGTATTAGAAGATATGAATGCCATTACAAATGCGAATACTCTAGAGGAAATGGAGCGTGCAAAATCTAAATTGGCTAATGAATAGTAGTAGATATATAAGGCAGACTTTGTTGGATCGAATAGGGGAGAGTGGTCAAGAGAAAATCAGTAATTCGTGTATTGCTATTGTAGGTTGTGGTGGATTAGGATCCATAGCAGGACCGTATCTTGCTGGAGCGGGTGTTGGACATTTGATATTAATAGATGGAGATATTCCAGATATTAGTAATCTGCATAGGCAGGTTTTTTTCTCAGAAGAGCCTACGAAAAAAACAAAATCAGCTTTATTGGCGGAGCACATCAATAGATTGAATAGTGATGTCAAGGTTACGGTATTCGATCAAATGATATTCAAGTCGAACATAGCGGAACTACTAAATGGAGCTAATATTGTATTGGAGTGCACAGATAATATACAAGCCAAATATTTAGTGAATGATTATTGTCATCTGAACAATATTCCTGTCGCTTATGGAGCGATTTATAAGTACGATGGATATGTATCTTTTTTCGAAAATTTAGATTTCAGTTCCATTCATCTAAGGGACATCTTTCCAGTGCCTAACGATGAACTGCCCACTTGTTCGGAGGTCGGGGTCTTAGGAACTTTAGCTGGTTTAATAGGTATATTACAAGCGAATGAAGCTATCAAATACATCACAAATGCTGGCGATATGCTGATTGGTAAATTACTATCTTATGATATCCTGACAAACAATCAGATGAAATTGAAGTTGAAAAAATCATGGAGTGACGATGTTGCCAAAGTTTTTGAAAGCGCTATCTATCCTATGGCAATCTCATGTGATATACCTGAAGTCAGTTTATATGAGATTTTAGAGAATCGGGTTGAGTACGAATTGATATCTATACTTGAAGATAATGAACATGAAAGTATTGATAATCAAGTGACTAGACAACCTCTAAGTCGAATTAATGTGGAAGATTGGCTGCCTAACTCAGATAAGAAGCATATTTTTTATTGTATGTCAGGCAAGAGGTCTGGAGGATTAGTTGAAAGACTAACTAATAAGGGTATGACAAATGTGTATTCGTTAAAAGGTGGCCTGGATAAGTTGTCGACCAACAAGCTAAATAAACAATCATAGCCAGCGATAAACTTATTAAAAAATTATAAACAAATGAACTAAGGTCTAGCCCCAACCCAATAACTGCCATCTTCCAAATGCTCTTTTTTCCAAATAGGTACTGTATCCTTTAATGTATCAATAGCAAAGCGGCATGCTTGAAATGCAGCATCTCTATGACCTGATGACACGGCAATTATTACAGCTATATCTTTAATTCCTACATGTCCTTTTCGATGATGGATAGCCACTTTAGTAATATCAAATTTTTCTAAACATTGTTCGGCTATTTTAGTCATTTCCTTTTCTGCCATAGCATCATAGGTCTCAAAATCTAAGTGAGTTACAGCTTCCCCTTTATTTCGATTTCTTACTGTTCCAATAAATAGACAGTTTCCACCACAGCTATCATCCAGTATGGTTTGATAAGCATTATCAATTGATAGGGTAGACTCGGATATTTTCACTGATATTTTATTCATGTATTGAGATTATCCGCCTGAAACTGGTGGTATAATTGCGATTTCATCAGATTCTTTTATTAAAAGCTCATCTTCTGCATATTCTTGATTTACTGCTACTAAGTAAGAAGTGATTGATCTCAATTGTTTATTTTTACTATTTAAATATGATCTCAAATCTGACACCGTTTTCAAATCTGAATTTTCAAGGATCAATTGATCACTCTTAAATATATCTCGAGCTATACCAAAACACTTTATTACCATAGTTAGAATATTTGCATGTAAAGAATTCGAAAACCAACGAAGGCGATTAATATGGCCGTAATGAGTTTTATCCTTTTAGCTGACAAGATATGTATATTCAATCGATTGCCTATCTGTCCACCCACAAAAACTGCTAATCCTAAGATAATACATATTTGCCAGTCAATTTGAGGACTGTTAAGCGATTGCCCAATTAAGCCAGCTATCGAATTAACTAGAATAAAATAACTGGCTGCCGCACTTATTACTTTTGCAGATTCCCATTTTACGATATGAAGTACAGGGGAAAGGAATATTCCACCACCAATCCCGATAAATCCAGATAAAAGGCCGATTCCTCCCCCAATGCCAGATAGTGTTGTATTGGAGATTTTTTTTTCTATCCTTTTGTAATCAATAATCATTAGTATTGCTGCACCGATCAATGCAATGGCTGCCACTAGTTTGAAACTATTCGTTTCCGGCTGAAATGTCCCTCCAAAGAAAGCTAGCGGTATACTGAGTATTATTAGTGGAAAAAGTTTCTTTGGCTTTAATATGTCAACTTTATAGAAGTACCAACAACTAGTAGATACCACTATGATATTACAAATGAGCGCTATCCATCGTAAATCAATGATTGGTAAATTGGCAAAAAGTAATATGGCTATATACGAGCTTCCCCCGCCAAATCCTGCTGTACTATATAATACGGCAATAAGGAAAAAACATAACGATATGAGGAGTAGGGACATTAAAGCTCTAAATTTGAATTGCAAATATAAGACAACTAAAGCCATTTACATGCAAGTTTATTTTATTCAGAATAGTCATTAGAACTAAACGCTTGATAGATCCATAGTTGATTCTTCAACCTCTAACCTACTTGTAATTGATCAGATTGACTGTAGTTTCTCTTCTGCTAAGATTGTAGGGCTTCAATATGGGTAATCCGAAGGACAACCTAGGATTAGGAATTAGCGATGAATGTTGTTTTGTCGGTATTTTGAATCAAATTGATGACAAAATTATTCAATCCACATCAATTAATCATCTTCCTGAATTGCTCTTACTTACTAATAAATTAATCGTCTAAGTGCAAAGCAAAAGAGGGAAATACCAAAGCCATCATGAAAACCTAGGCACTTATTCTGTAGCAATGAAATTAATAAATATCAGCTCAGTAAATTGAATAAATAATCTAAAGATCATTATACTGCAACTAGAATTTTAATTTCTATTGTTTAATTGTATGTTTGTCGTCCTTATATAGGAACTAGTGTTTACTGCGATAGATATGATCATAAGTCTTCAGTAATTTTCAGAATAACTATCAGATGATAAATTGTTTTGGATAAATTTAAGAAGGCACTGCATGTCTTGTTTTAATTGAAAATAGCTGATTATGATTCGATACTACAAAAAAATAGATCAGAAGGTCATAGAGTTAGAGACAGAAAATGAAGCTTCTTGGATCAATATATCACCTCCTTTTGCACAAGGAGAATTACTAACTTTTGCAGAAACTTTTGATTTTCCTCTCGATTTTCTTACAGATTCTTTGGATATTGATGAGCGCTCGCGTTATGAACGTGAAGAGAATGCAAATCTTATACTTTTTAATACTCCATTGTTGAATGAGGATATGAAAGAGAATGAGGCTCTGTATTATACAGCACCTATTGGAATTATATTGGTAGTTGATAAGATAGTCACAGTAACAAGTCGCGATAACCCTATCATAGAAAAGTTTTTAGTCAATAAGGTGAAAAATTTCGATCCTTCTGATCCTAAACTTTTTGTATTACAGTTGTTTGAACAGAATGTATTTAGATTCTTAGATTGTTTAAAAAAATTGAATCTTAAACGGAATCTGATAGAACGTGAGTTATACAATAGTAGTAGAAATAAGGAATTGCAACAATTATTGAGAATTGAAAAAAGTCTTGTCTATTTTGTAAATTCTCTTAGTGCTAATGAATTACTAATAATGAAGATGAAGAGGACTGATCTTCTCAATATTAGAGAACTGGAATTTCATACTGATCTTTTCGAAGATGTTCTTATTGATAATAGTCAGGCTTTGGAAATGTCAAATGTTCACACCAACATCTTGGGTGGTACGATGGAAACATATGCATCAATCGTATCCAATAATATGAATGCATTTATCAATAGATTGACGATTATCACAATAACATTGATGGTTCCAACATTGGTTTATAGCTTTTTTGGAATGAATATGACTATTCCTGGAGCGGATTCTAAATATGCTTATCTATGGGTAATTTTCTTTTCAATATTCTTTGTCGTAGGCCTCTTAATATTTATGACTAAAAATAGAAGGTTTTAGCACTATTTTTTAAAGAAATTTTATTGCGTTTTAAACCAGTTTTTTAGTGAATATTTAGTGCATTTTACATATCCCGTATCCCATAGCAATAATATTACAATTATTCAATTTGCTACTATGTTTTAACACATAAGCATAATTTGTTATACATTACTTGCACAACAATACGCACTTGTAGAACATATTACAAAAGTTGTTAACATGTGGACATATTATTAAAATTTATATTGTGTTGATTTTAAGTGACTTGGAATACTTATCCACAAAGTGTGCATAACTTTTGCTTTTCAAGTAAGCTCCAAGAGCATTTTTTTTCTTTTATTTGTACTCCACTTTAAACACGAAGTGAAAGAGTTAATTAGATTCCCAAGATCTTCTTAATTCATCCCAGTAAATATGTAAAACCAACCTAAGACATAGAGAAAAGTAATAATATGTATTATTTTTCTTAGGGGATTTTATCCTCAACTAGGTTTTAATTCTTTTTGGAAGCAATAAGGCTAATTTAATTGGTCCCATTTTAACATAAATAATAAAAGACCCATACCCATGAGTAAACAAACAGTACTAGCTGAACCATTATTAGAAGAAAACTCAGGTCGATTCGTAATCTTTCCAATACAACACGATGATATCTGGCAGTTTTATAAAAAGACAGAAGCTAGTTTTTGGACAGCGGAAGAAATTGATCTACACCAAGATGTTACAGATTGGGATGCAAAGTTGAATGATGATGAAAGACACTTCATTAAACACGTATTGGCATTTTTTGCTGCAAGTGATGGTATTGTAAATGAAAACCTTGCAGAAAACATGGTGAATCAAGTACAGTATACGGAAGCAAAGTTTTTCTATGGATTCCAGATTATGATGGAAAACATTCACTCTGAGACCTATTCTTTATTGATAGATACTTATATAAAGGACACAAAAGAGAAAGACTATCTATTCAATGCAGTTGAGAATCTTGAGTGCGTAAAGAAAAAAGCTGATTGGGCACTAAGATGGATTGATGAAGGAACCTTCACTGAAAATTTAATTGCATTTGCAGCTGTAGAGGGAATTTTCTTCTCCGGATCATTTTGTGCTATATTTTGGTTAAAAAAGAGGGGACTAATGCCAGGACTTACATTCTCTAATGAGTTGATCTCAAGAGATGAAGGAATGCATTGTGATTTTGCTTGTTTATTATACAATAATCACATCAACAATAAACTAACTAAGGAAACAATCCATAAGATTATTACTGATGCTGTAGAAATAGAAAAAGAATTCGTTTCAGATGCAATTCCAGTAAGATTGATCGGTATGAATGCAGAATTGATGTGTCAATACATTGAGTTCTGTGCCGACAGGTTATTAGAAACATTGGGTAACGAAAAAGTATACAACGCTGAAAATCCATTCCCATGGATGGATATGATCTCACTTCAAGGAAAAACCAACTTTTTTGAAAAGAGAGTAGGTGACTATCAGAAAGCAGGAGTAACAGCTGACAGAGATCAGCAAGTATTCTCGCTTGATGAGGACTTTTAAGTCCAATTTAAAAGAAATACAATCGTAGTAAGGTCATGGTTGTATTTCTTTTTCTCAAAATACATATGAAATACTTTAATATGTCCAAGAGAAATAAGAAGTTTTTTTAATTAAAATAAGAAAGGAATCTAACTACATTATCTAATTCTACTCAACTCAACAACTATGCAAGTAATTAAAAGATCCGGCTCCAAAGAAGCAGTAAGCTTTGACAAAATAACCGCTAGAGTTAAAAAACTATGTTATGGACTAAATTCGACTTATGTAGAACCTATTGATATAGCGAAGAAAGTAATCCAAGGGCTATACGATGGTGTAACAACAACTGAACTTGATAATCTAGCGGCAGAGACTGCTGCATCTATGACCACAAGGCATCCTGATTATGCGATGTTAGCTGCTCGGATTTCAATTTCTAACCTTCATAAAAACACGAAGAAATCATTTTCTTCTACAATGAAAGGCCTATTCAATTATATAGATCCAAAAACTGGCGAGCAAGCTGGATTGATAAGTGACGTTGCGATGAAAACCATCAAAAAACACGCTAGTAGATTTGATTCCGCAATAATATATGATAGAGATTATAGTTTCGACTTCTTTGGTTTCAAAACCTTAGAAAGATCCTACTTAATGAGAATGGATGGCGAAGTAGTCGAAAGACCACAACATCTTCTTATGAGAGCAGCAATTGGAATTCATGGCGAAGATGTAGAGTCAGCAATAAAGACTTACAACTTGATGTCCGAAAAATATTTCATTCATGCAACACCTACATTATTTAATGCTGCGACACCCAAACCACAATTGTCATCATGTTTCTTGTTGAGTATGACAGAGGATAGTATTTCTGGGATTTTTGAAACATTAACAAGATGTAGTAAGATATCTCAAAGCGCAGGAGGAATTGGACTTTCGATCCATAATGTAAGAGCTAAAGGTTCTTATATAAAAGGAACAGGTGGGACATCTAATGGTATAGTTCCAATGTTGAAAGTATTCAATGATACTGCAAGATATGTAGATCAAGGAGGAGGGAAACGAAAAGGAGCTTTCGCTATCTATTTAGAGCCTTGGCACGCTGACATTATGGATTTCTTAGACTTGAAGAAAAATCACGGTGCTGAAGAAATGAGAGCAAGAGATTTATTCTATGCAATGTGGATCTCTGATTTATTTATGGAAAGAGTGAAAGTTGGTGGAGAATGGTCATTATTCTGTCCAAATGAATGCCCTGGTCTTCATGATTGCTATGGCGGAGAATTTGAAGCACTCTACCACAAATATGAATCAGAAGGAAAAGCTAGAAAAACAGTCAAAGCACAAGAACTTTGGTTTGCTATTCTAGAATCTCAGATTGAAACAGGAACACCATACATCTTATATAAAGATGCAGCAAACAAAAAATCAAACCAAAAGAACTTAGGAACGATCAAGTCGTCAAACCTATGTACTGAGATCATGGAGTATACCTCTCCTGATGAAGTTGCTGTTTGTAACTTAGCATCACTGTCACTACCTAAGTATGTGAATGAAGATAAAACATTCAACGTTGAAAAACGACACGAGGTAACTAGGGTAGTAACAAAGAACTTGAATAAGATCATCGATGTAAATTATTATCCTGTTAAGGAGGCAGAAAACTCTAACTTCCGTCACAGACCAATTGGTATCGGTGTACAGGGATTAGCTGATGCCTTTATGATGATGAGAATGCCATTTGACAGTGCAGAAGCTAAGCAAATGAATAAAGATATCTTTGAGACAATCTATCATGCTGCAGTTACTGAATCTAATGCAATAGCTAAAGTTGAAGGTGCTTATTCTACATTCGAAGGTTCACCAGCAAGTCAAGGAATCTTGCAATTTGATATGTGGGATGTAAAGCCTTCCGATAGATATGATTGGGATGCGTTAAAAGAAGAAATTAAATCTACGGGAATGAGAAATAGTCTGTTATTGGCTCCAATGCCAACAGCAAGTACTTCGCAGATCTTGGGAAATAATGAGTGCTTCGAGCCTTACACGTCAAACATCTACACTAGGAGAACACTATCTGGTGAGTATATCATCATGAACAAGCACTTGTTGAAAGACTTGATTGGACTAGGTCTATGGGACGACAGATTGAAGCAAAAGTTAATGGCTGAAAATGGATCTGTTCAAAATATAGATGAAGTTCCTGATGACTTGAAAGAAATGTACAAAACGGTGTATGAAATTAGCCAAAAGGTACTCATCGATCAATCTGCAGATAGGGGAGCTTTTGTTTGCCAGAGTCAGAGTCTAAATTTATTCGTTGAGAACCCTACATTCAGTAAGTTATCATCAATGCACTTTTATGGATGGCAACAAGGTCTTAAGACAGGAATGTACTACTTAAGAAGTAAAGCAGCTGTTGATCCAATCAAATTCACACTAGATAAACAACACCAAAGAGTTCAATCTGGACAAGTTGCAGAGAACGAAGTGATGGATGTGATGGAAAGTGATGCTGAAGGAGAAGTTTGTGTTATGGATGAGGGTTGCATCATGTGCAGCGGTTAGAATTACTAAATTAAGTTGAAATCATAAATGGACGAATCCTTAATTGGGTTTGTCCATTTTTTTGTTTGACCAGCTATCTTTTAGATTAAAGACTCCTATGAGTAGCACAACGCAACTAAAGTGTGCGGATACATTTATGCCCTAGTTATTCTATTCTAAGTGTGTTTTTGAGTAAATAGTCATTTGGTAGGGCACATTTGAAATATTCCTATTTAACATAAGTTTTGATCTGCTACAAGCATTTGTTTTTCCAGACGACTTGAACTGTCGAATCTTTTTTTACAACAATGTACACTAGGTCGCATTCGTTACTTTATCTTGGTGAAACCCATGTAGATAAAAGTTCACTTAAAAGCTCGAGTCCTGTACTTTTTAGATCATAGAATCGTATCAGTAGCGCAACACCACTAAAGTGTGCGGATGTATTAATATCCTTATTATTCTATTCTAAGTATGTTTTTGAATAAACAGTCATAGGATAGGGCGCATTTGAGTATTCTGTTTAACATAATATTAATTATAGGCAAGAAGTGAATTTTCTTCTTTATAGCAACTAATCCTCGGATTCCATAAGATTTTGGAATTATCATCCCTTAGAGTACGAACATCTTGTTTTTAAAACTGAATAAATAATATGATTATTTCATATATAAAATAACTAATTGAATACAAATTTCGTTTACTGTTCACTAATACAAAACATAATAAAAGTAAAACCATACTATGATAAAAAAAGTATTAAAAATAATTGGATTTCTTTTCTTCTCATTAATTATTGCTGCCGCTGCCGTTCCATATTTTTTTAAAGATCGGATTGTTGAAGCTGTAAAAGTTGATATCAATAAGAACTTCAATGCAAAAGTTGATTTTGATGATGTAAGTTTATCCTTATTCAAAAGCTTCCCTGATTTTAACTTTAGCCTGGATCAACTCTCAATTACTGGTATCAATGAATTTGAAGGCTATAAATTGCTTGATGCTAAAAAAGTTGAACTATCCTTAGATCTGATGTCTGTATTTAGTGATACTCGGCCAATTGAGATCAAATCAGTATCTTTTCAAAAACCAGAAATTAATATTAAAGTATTGGAAAATGGGAAAGCAAATTATGATATTGTCAAAACAAGTAATTCTCCATCTGACGAAGTCGCATCAGAAAATTATAATTTTTCAATACAGTTAGATGAGTATGAAATTACAGATGGGGAATTAGTGTATGATGATAGATTAGGTGGTACTTACGTAGAGCTTATCGATTTAGATCATAAAGGAAAAGGTGAATTTACCCAAGACGTTTTTGACATAATAACGACTTCAAAAATAGCTAGTTTGACTGCTAAATCTGGTGGAATTACTTATTTAGATAAAGCCATAGGTGGTCTTGATCTTACCATAAATGCTGATATGGTAAATTCGAAATTCACCATTAAAGACAATGCGTTAGTTATTAATGCTTTAAGGATAAATACTGAGGGTTTCATCCAATTGGAAGGTGATGTAATCAATATGGACATAAAGTACAATGCTCCAAAGAATAATTTTAAAAACCTTCTTTCCATGGTTCCTTCGGCTTTTACAAAAGACTTTCAAGATGTACAAGCCAATGGATCTTTAATACTAGATGGTTTTGTAAGAGGAGGTTACAATTCAAAAACTGGAGTTCTCCCCTCTTTTCTAGCAAATCTAAAAGTAGAAAATGGAGATTTTAAATATCCTGATTTGCCTCTTGGAATAAAAGACATCAATACTGAAATCAAAATAAATAGTCCTTCTAGTGATCTTAATAAGATGGTTGTTGACATTTCAAATTTCAAAATGGAATTAGGGAATAACCCTATCGAGGCAAAGATGAAACTTTGGAACTTACTTTCTGACCCAAGTATAGATTCTAAAATAAAAGGGAAGATCAACCTAGAGGAATTAGCAAAAGCATTTCCAATGAAAGGAATTAATAAATTGAGTGGAATAATTACTTCAAACTTAACAGCAAAAACGAGCATGTCTGCAATTGATGCCCAAGATTTGGAGAATATTGAGATGTCTGGAGATTTGAGAATTGAAAACTTGGACTATAAATCACTCGATTTTCCACAGATTCAAGTCACTGATATGGAGATGAATTTTTCCCCTAAATATGTTAAACTTGATAGATTTGAAGCTCAGCTTGGTAAGAGTGACATAAGCGCTGAAGGAACAATCGATAATATCTTAGCATATTTTTCTCCAGAGAAAATAATGGTCGGTAAGCTGAAAATTCGTTCAAACTTTTTTGACTCAAACGAGTGGATATCTCAGGATGTAGTAACTACCCCACCCTCTGCACCTAAGGAATTAGCAAATGAACAGGTGAAAGTATTTGACCGCTTCAGCTTCATAATCGATGGAGAAATAAGCAAGCTACTTTATGATGTATATGACTTAAGGGATTCCAAACTGGTTGGTAAGATAACACCATACACAGCGGAAATTGATGTGTTTCAAACTACGATAGGTGAAAGTGATTTTAAAATGAATGGTAGATTTACTAATGTTTTTAACTATCTCTTTGAAAATGAAACACTTGAAGGAAGTTTAAATCTGACATCAGATTATATTAATGCCAATGAGTTTTTGGTTGAAGAAACCGAAGTAGAGGAGGTCTTTCCTGTTCCTGAGAAAATGGATCTGAATATTAATGCGAATATTGGAGAAGTCCTTTATACTAATATTCCTCTGCAAAACATCAAGGGAGAGATAAAAATTGCCAATGAAGTAGCAATAATCAGCAATGGTACTGCAAATACATTAGGTGGAAATGTCATTATGAATGGAAGCTATAATACCCAAAATATTAAGGAACCGAAATTCGATATGGATTATAACGTAAGTAGTTTAGATTACCAAGATGCTTTTGATAAATTAAATACCTTTCAAGCACTTGCTCCTATAGGAAAATTTATAGAAGGAAAATTTAATACTACATTAAAAATGTCTGGAACTTTAGGGAAAGACATGTTGCCTGATTTGAGTACTTTATCTGCAGACGGATTTTTACAAACCATTGAAGGGACTTTGAAAAACTTCAAGCCTATTGAAGAATTTGCTAATAAACTGAATATTAATTCCCTTAAATCTATAAACTTAAAAAATACAAAGAACTGGTTTGAGCTAAATAATGGAGAAATTAAGATCAAAGATTTTGATTTTACTTCAAATGGGATTGATATGGTGATTGGTGGT
>CAXBGT010000110.1:0-19048 GCA_963975265.1 uncultured Saprospirales bacterium | reverse complement strand
ATACTAATTAATAATCTTCCGGCGAGAAAATTTACAGTGAAAATAGATGGAATTGAAATGTATCCAAACCAGAAGAATGGTACATATGTTTATAAACCAAAAGGATTACTGGGACGCAGATTAAATTCCATTCAAATATTTGACAGTATTGGTAATGAAGTACTTAAGCATACCGTAAAATACCATATTGGTAGAATAAAACCCTTTTTGGAATCAGAACATGGAATTTTTTTATTTGAGGGAGTGTCGACAAAAGTTGAAATTTCCAATATAGCTATGGCGTGCCCTTATGTTGTACTTTCATCAAATCATGCTAAAATTACGGCTAATGCAGACGGTACCTACGATATATTACCAAATTACGGCACAGACACTGTGGAAGTTTTTCTTGAAACAAATCATGAAATCTTTGAGCAACAATTTTACGTTCTTCCTCCACCTCCACCTAAATTTTATTTTTATGATTCAGATGATTTGAGATGTGTACAATTAATTCCTAGTGGAATGTTTACGGAAATTGAATATAAGATCGTTAAAATATATGCTGTAGAGTTGTATAGTAATTCACAATTGACTTTTGAAAATACAAATTGTATTCGAAAAGAGAAGAATATAAAAATTCAAAAATTTATATATACCATTGGTAACTTTACGCCAACTCATACTGTATGGTTAGAGTAGTATACCATAATATTACTTAATCATACCAAAAGTTCTTTGGTTGTAGAGCAAATCCACTTATTCGTTAGAAAATAGGACAATAATCTACGGTATTACCAGTCATGTCACTGTGAGCAAAGAGGAGAAAAATGATCCATCGCTTGATTGGTTTGTCCTTTCATTTCTTGTTGATGTCCGGTTCCTACATTAAAAAGTAAATCTACTATTAGAAAAGTGTAATGAGTTTTTCGTATAAATATCGATAGCCAATGTTTTCCCTTGTGAGGTTGTGTTTTCTATTCGGAATGCTGATTTAATCGAAATGGGGAGGTGAGAAATTGCAATACGGCAATAGAAAGATTAGCAGGCTTCGTAAGTAAATTATTTATATGCGTATTAGGTTGATAATCAGCACCTAGTTGTATCAGTGACGAATGCTATATTAATTAAAGTCTTCCTTCTTTTTTAGCCATTTTTTACGTATTTTTGTAAGCTAGTATTGATAATAAAAACAAATATATAAATGGCTAACGATCAGCGTATTATACCAATTAACATTGAGGATGAAATGAAGTCCGCTTACATCGATTATTCGATGTCGGTAATTGTTTCTAGAGCATTGCCAGATGTGAGGGACGGACTGAAGCCAGTACACAGGAGAGTGCTGTTTGGAATGTCTGACTTGGGGCTATCTTATAGTAAGTCACATAAGAAGTCAGCAAGAATTGTAGGGGAAGTGCTGGGTAAGTATCATCCCCATGGTGATACTTCAGTATATGATTCTATGGTAAGGATGGCTCAGTACTGGTCACTTAGGTATCCACTTGTAGATGGGCAAGGAAATTTTGGTTCTATGGATGGTGATAGTCCGGCTGCAATGAGATATACAGAGGCCAGATTACAGAGGATTTCTGATGAGATGCTTGCAGACATCAAAAAAGATACGGTCGATTGGTCATTGAATTTTGATGATTCACTAGAAGAGCCAACTGTACTTCCGGCAAGATTTCCAAATTTGTTAGTCAATGGCGCTTCTGGTATCGCTGTAGGTATGGCTACTAATATGCTTCCTCACAATTTAACAGAAGTCATAGCGGGAACGAAAGCGGCAATTGATAATCCTGAGATTACTATTCCAGAATTAATGGAGCATATTACAGCTCCAGATTTTCCTACAGGAGGTACCATCTTCGGATATAGCGGTGTAAAAGATGCATTCGAAACAGGAAGAGGGCGTATCGTAGTTAGAGGTAAAGCTGATATAGAGACGAACGATAACAATATGGAGACAATTGTTATCACGGAGATTCCATATCAAGTAAATAAAGCAACTTTAGTGGCTAAGATGGCTGACCTGGTAAACGAAGGTAAGATTGAAGGCATCAGGGATTTGAGAGATGAATCCGATAGGAATGGTCTGAGGATAGTAGTAGAAGTGAAAAGAGACGGTATGGCTAGTGTCGTATTGAGTAAGTTATATAAATATACTGCGCTACAGTCTTCTTACGGGGTGAATAATATTGCTCTTGTGAATGGTCGTCCTCAGATGTTAAACCTTCAGCAAATCATTACGGAGTTTATCAAATTTAGACTAGAAGTAATTGTAAGAAGAACACAATACGATCTTACTAAAGCGGAAGAAAGAGCGCACATTTTAGAAGGACTTTTGATTGCTTTAGCCCATATTGATGAGGTGATTGCCATTATTAGGAAATCAAAAACAGTAGACGAGGCGAAAGCAGGACTAGTAGCGGCATTTGAATTGTCAGAGATCCAAGCGAAAGCTATACTGGAGATGAGACTGCAGAAGTTAGTTAGTCTGGAAGTCGATAAGATTCAAGCGGAGTTTGATGAGTTGCAAGTGAAAATTGCTCACTATAAAGAAATCCTTGCTAACGAAGGTATGCAAAGAGATATCATCAAAGAAGAGTTAGACGATATCAATGAAAGATTTGGTGATGAAAGAAGAACAGATATCAGTTATTCAGACGATGAGATCAGTATAGAAGATATGATTCCTAATGAAGAAGTAGTTGTTACTATCTCAAAATTAGGATACATCAAGAGAACTAAATCATCAGAATATAAGTCGCAATCAAGAGGAGGAAGAGGGTCAAGAGGTAGTAAGACTAGGAATACCGATTCTGTAGAGCACTTATTTGTTGCAGATGCACATAATTATATATTATTGTTTACTGAAAAAGGAAGATGTTTCTGGTTAAGAGCATATGAAATTCCAGAAGCGAGTAAGACTTCCGGTGGTAGAGTGATTCAAAATATTATCCAAATGCCTAAGGATGATAAAGTGAGATCCTACATTATTGTCAAAGACCTGACAGACGAAGAATGGTTAAATAGTAATTATGTATTCTTCTGTACTAAAAAAGGACTTGTGAAAAAGACATTGATGGAGAAATTTTCTCGACCTAGAACTAATGGTATCAATGCAATCACAATTAATGAAGGAGATCAGTTGCTAGAAGCTAAGCTAAGTAATGGTCAGAATGATATTGTAATCGCAAACAGAAATGGTAGAGCGATCAGATTCCCTGAAGAGAAAGTAAGAGCAATGGGTAGATCCGCTGCCGGAGTGAGAGGAATCAGATTGGATGAAGATAAGAATGATGTAGTTGTTGGTATGTTATCAGTAAATTCTACAGATCCAGAAGTTACAATTTTTGTAATATCAGAGAAGGGAAGTGGAAAACGATCTGCATTGGATGAATACCGTATCACCAATAGAGGTGGGAAAGGTGTGAAAACAATGAATGTAACTGCTAAGACAGGAAAAGTTGTAGCTATAAAATATGTGACTACATATGATCACTTAATGATTACTACCGTAGAAGGGATCATGATCAGAATGGCAGCTGCAGATCTTAGAGTAATGGGAAGAGCTACTCAAGGTGTGAGAGTTATCAATCTTGGAAAGAAAGACAGTATCGCCGACGTTGCAATTATCAGAAGAGATGAAAACAGCGAAGACGAAGAAGAATAAGTCTGTAGTGATTGTTCTCTATTTGAAAGTTGGAAACGGTAGAAAATGCGGAATTTCGTATAATTTAAAGTGTATTTGGAACTGAAATATAATTTCTAAAGCCTAAAAAGTAAGTAATTCACTATTTTTTAACATTTTTGCATAAAGTTTTTAACAGTTATTAAACACAGAAAGCATAAAAATCTCGTCTTAATTATGATTTACAAATAACCTTGACGGGTAAAATAATAATTTAACAAATGAATATATCTATGAAAAAATTAGCTCTCGGACTACTCAGTTTATTTCTGATAGTAGGATCAATCAATGCGCAAGAAGGCAAGAAGGCATTGAAAAAGGGTGCCAAGCTACTTGATAAATATGGCCAAAATGCTGTCAAAAATGCTGATGTTCTTGATGAAGGACTTATGCTTGTTGAAAAAGCATTTGAAGATGAAGATGTCAAAACTGAAGCTAAGTATTATAACATGCTAGGGGAGGCGTATAACCAAGTAGCGTCAGCTCAGGTTAATGCAAAATTGGTCGACCCTACATTTACAATTACGCATGGCAAATATGCTAACAAAGCGTTCGATGCATTTAAAATGGCTCATAGTAAAGCTGAGAAAGACGGTGATAGAAAAGATGCAATAAAAGGATTGCAGGCTTTAGAAAGCCATTTGAATAATATAGCGATCTATTATTTTCAAACTCCTGATTATGCAAATGCATTTGATTATTTCAATACTGCAATAGAAGTTTACAAAGTCATCAATGCAAATCAAGCTGAATCAAGACTTGATATTGATACTATTAGAATGGATCATTACTTTTATACTGGCGCAGCGGGATATTACGGTGAAAAAGGAATGGAAGCTGCACCTGTATTAGAAGAACTAGTTGCAATGGGCACTGACAAAGGTCTAGTATATGAAGCTTTGTACAAAACATTTGAATCAGATGATAAGGAGAAAGCAGTTGGTTATTTGGAAAAAGGAAGAGAAATGTTTCCAGATGATACAGGTTTGTTGTTCGCTGAAATTAACTACTATTTGATTGAAGGTAAATTAAATGTCTTGACTGAGAAATTGAAATCAGCCCTAGAGAAGGAACCAGACAATGTAACGATTTACACAACACTAGGTAATGTATTTGACCAATTGAATCAAAAAGAAAGAACAGCAGGTAATTTGGTCAAAGCTGATGAGTACTTTGATAGTGCAATGAAGTATTATACAGAAGCACTAGTGAAAGATCCAACTAATTTCGATGCAGTATATTCACAAGGAGCATTGTATTATAATAAAGCGGCATCACTTACTTCTGCGATCAATGAACTTGCTAATGACTTTTCAGCAGCGGGAACTAAGAAATATGACGCTTTAAAAGCGGAAATGGATAGTTACTTTAGTCAAGCTATGCCTTACTTCTTAAAAGCAGAAGGAATAGATGGGTCTGACTTAAATACTTTGATAGCATTAAAAGAAATCTATGCAAGAAGTAATGAGATGGAAAAAGTAGGAGAGTACAAAGCAAAAATAGAAGCATTACAAGCTGAAGGAAATAAGTAATTTTCTCTTCGCAATAGAAAATTAAAAAGGGAAGTTGTTCATACAGCTTCCCTTTTGTGTTTTTGCGCTATCATTATAGGATGTGAATACTGCTATTTTGTATTTTGGTTTTGAGCCCCATTTAGGTTCAGGTGAAAAGGAATTTGAAATTTTCATTTGCTGTTAAATACTACCTTTAATACATTTTAGATACCCTCCCATGAACAAATTTGATCGTGTTATTTCCACATTAGTTCTACTGCAAACTAAAAAGGTCGTCAAAGCGGCGGCGATTTTTGAGCGATTTGGGATTAGCCTTCGAACGGTTTATAGGGATATTAATACTCTCCGAACTGCTGGTATTCCTATAGTTGGAGATACAGGTATTGGATATTCAATCATGGAAGGATATCGCTTATCTCCGATTATGTTTAATGAAGGGGAAGCTGCTTCATTACTTACTGCTGAGAAATTTATAGGTAAGATGACTGACCAAGATACACAAGCATATTACTCAAGTGCCTTGATGAAAATCAAAGCAATCTTGAGAAGTTCTGAAAAGCAGCCATTGGCGGTTTTAGACAATTCAATAGCTATTTCGGATTACAATAATAAGGAAAACAAGACGTACCTCCAGGACCTATTTAAAAGTATTGCCACCAAGAACGTTTTATATATTCATTACCAAAAGGAAGACGGTTCAACTTCAAACAGAAAGCTGGAACCTATTGGATGTTATTATCAATTTAATAATTGGTATTTGGTTGCTTTTTGTCAACTTCAAAACGATTATAGAATATTCATGATAAATCGAATTGTCACATTGCAACGCCTAGATCAACATTTTGATACTGAACACATTAGTTTGCAGAATTATATTGAAAGTCAAAATGAAGATTGGAAAGCACAACACCAGTTCCAAACCATAGAAATTGCATTCAAGCACGACTTCGTCAAATTTGCTGAAAGTCGTAAATTCTACTTTGGATTTGTGGAACAAACCATCGTAAAAGACGCTGTTCATATGAAATTTCAAAACTCTTCTCTTGAAATTATTGCTCGGTGGCTTCTTCAATTTGGAGATCAAGCAACAGTTCTTGCCCCAGCAGAATTGAAAGATCGAGTAAAAATATTAGCTACTCAGCTTTTTAGGCATTATACATAATAAAATTTCCCTTTCTAAAACTTACTGACATACCGTTTTCACTTGCCTGTTCTACTTTTGTATTGAGAACAAACAAAGGGTAGATTCCCATTTATTTATTAAAATAATATTACAATGACAACACAAGATGTAGCAGACAGACTAGTAGAATTATGCCGTGAAGGCAAATATGAGCAAGCAGTAAAAGAATTGTATTCTCCTGAAATTATTTCTGTAGAAGCAGAAGGTACTCCAAATAGAATAGTCAAAGGCTTAGAGGAAATCGCAAGAAAGAGCGTAAAGTTTGAAAGTATGTTAGAAAAAATATATACTAGTGTCATTACCGATCCTATCGTTGCAGATAATTTCTTTTCTTGTGCGATGTTGATGAATGTACAAATGAAAGGAGCGCCAGTTGCGAACGACATGAACGAGATCTGTGTTTACAATGTCGATAATGGTAAAATTGTAAGAGAGGAATTCTTTTACACAACACCACCTCAAAAGGCTTAATAACTTTTACTATTAAACAGAATTGACAAAAAAAATAGGAGTCAATTGTTATTGACTCCTATTTTTTTCTTTAAAATTTTTATTAATATTTATTCTGGTTCAAATCCAAGAACAATATTGAACTTAGCATATTGACCGAACTCTGCACTAGCGGGTAGGTTTTTATCAAACCCTATACCATAGTCAAATCCTAATAAACCAAACATAGGTAAGAATACTCTTAATCCACCTCCTACAGATCGATTCATGTCAAAAGGATTAAAGTCAGAAAAGCTATCCCAAGCATTTCCACCTTGTGCAAATATCTTAGCGTATATCGTACTACTTGGATTAAGTGATAGTGGATATCTCAGCTCGACAGTAAACTTATCATATATTGCAGCTGGTCTATTGTTATTGATTTCATTTGTTTCATAACCTCTCAGTGATATAACTTCTGTACCGGTCAATGCGGAATTTTGATTTGATAATCCATCACCTCCTAACTGGAATCTTTCGAACGGAGGAATACCTCTATCATCATATCCACCTAAAAATCCCATTTTTATACTTGTCATGAATACTAACTTATCCACTACGTTAAAGTACCATTCAGTATTGAATTTCCATTTGTGATATTCTAACCATTCGAATTTATTGGCATTTTCTACAGAAGAAATTAAATTAGCCTTTTCTAGTTCAGACAATTTTCTCGCAGGACCGTTTTCTTCATCTGCTACTGTAATGATATCGTCAATTTCGGTTTGAGTTAATGGATCAGATTTTCCAACTCCCATAGCTGACCATGGTGGAGTTAATTGTAATGATAGTGATACTCTCGAACCTCTTCTAGGGTACAAAGGATCAGATATAGAACTCCTTGTTATTGTCTGATTCAATGAGAAGTTTTTGAAACTACCATTTCTGATTGTTACAAATGAACCTCTATCATCCTTCACTTGGAAAACACTGTTTAGATAATCGTTAAGCTTGATGGTTTCTAAATTCACTGTAGTTGACGACGAGAAGAAGTCATCTGGAAACTTAAGTTGAGTCCCAAGGCCTGCGAATATTCTGGTAATATTTAATGCACCTTGCCCGAACTGCGAATAGTCAATTGCTGAATGCACCGCACCCACTGTAAATGAATTGGGTTTTTTACCTCCTAACCATGGTTCAGTAAATGAGAAATTGTATGATCTGAAAAATCTACTGTTACTCTGGATCCTTAGTGAAAGTTTCTGTCCATCACCTTGAGGAAGTGGACTCCATGTTTCTTTATTTCTTACATTTTGAAGACTGAAGTTGTTAAATGTTACACCTAATGTTCCTATCAATCCACTTGCTCCTCCATATCCAGCGGATAATTCTAATTGATCTGAAGGTCTTTCTTCTAATACGTATTCGATATCAACTGTTCCTCTTTGAGGATTTACAGGAGTTTGAATATCCATATTCTCAGGATTGAAATATCCGAGATTTATAATTTCCCTTTGTGATCTTATTATTTGAGATCTAGAAAATTTTTGACCAGGTCTTGTTCTTACGGTTCTTCGTACTACAGATTCGTGTGTACGATCATTACCCGTTATTCTTACTTCATTGATTGTTGCTTGAGGACCTTCGTAGATTCTCATTTCTAAATCTATCGAGTCATTAGAAACTGATACTTCAGTAGGTTTGATATCGAAGAATAAGTATCCATCATCCATATATAGAGAAGAAACATCTCTTCCATCAAGACTATAAGTAAGTCTGTTTTGTAGCAATTCTGGATCGTATGCATCACCTTTTACAATACCTAATACAGCTGCAAGTTGATCATCGGTATATAGCGAATTGCCTTTCCATGCAATATTTCTGAAGTAGTACCTGTTTCCTTCGTTGATATTTATCAATGCCTGCACGTCTCCATCCTCCTCTCTCCAGACTGAGTCACTCATTATTTTTGCATCTCTGAATCCTAATGAGTTATAGTATGCAACGATGGACTCTTTATCTTCTTTGTAATCGTCTCTGATAAATTTTGTCTTTCTGAACCAAGTACCTCTCCTCTTGGTATTCTTCATCTTTTTTCTAAGCTTTCTAGAGCTCACTTCTTTGTTACCAATAAAAGTAATATCCTGTACTTTTACTCTGCCACTTTCTTTAATATCAAATACAAGTCTAACTGAATTTGGCTTAACTTCATCCTCTATTTCATCAACTGTAACCTTAGAATCCAATTTTCCTTGATCTGTAAAATATTGTTCCAATTTAACTCTGGCTAATTCTTTGGCGGCATCTGTTACGATACCTCCTTTGTTGAGCACATTTCTAACTATATCATTTAGATCATCGTGTTTAGATTTTTTTATGCCCGTATAAGAATATCTAGCTAAAGTAGGACGCTCTACTAATACAATAGTAAGGTGTACAATCTCTCCATCAACTTTGTTTTGGATGACTTGAACATCATCAAACAATCTCAATCTCATTAGTGCTTTGATTGCCTTAGGGATCACTAATCCAGGAATTTTGATTTTATCCCCTTCTTTCAGTGCGGCAATAGACTTGATAGCATTCCTATCTCTGTCAGGAGCTCCTACTACGGTAATACTTCCTATTTCGTAATCGGCTTTCACAGTATAATCTAGTACGCCAAGAGTATCATTGATTTCTTGAGCGGATACTGAACTAGCAGATAATAACAGGAAAAATATATATTTAAAAATTCTATTCATTTACGTATTTCTTGATATGCAATATTATAAACGATCATTAATACTGATCTGTTATTTTTATTTGTTTAACGAATCCTTAAATTCGAACATTATTGATTGACCTAGGGGTCAGAACTACACTTTTGTAGCAAGTTGGACTTAAGGTATTAAAGCATCTATTTTACTTGCTCACTGGTTTTTCCAAATCGGCGCTCTCGTCCTTGATAATTAACCAAGGCTTTATAAAGATGCACTTTACGGAAGTCAGGCCAAAAAACGTCTGTGAAGTATAATTCGCTGTATGCAATTTGCCAAAGAAGATAGTTGCTTATTCTCTGTTCGCCACTAGTACGAATTAATAATTCTGGATCAGGGTAGTCAGCTGTAGCCAATTGATGAGAAATGAATGTCTCATCAATCTTATCAGGGTCAACCAAACCATCTTTAGCAGCTTGTGCTATTTTTTGGATAGTAGAAGTAATCTCCCATCTTGAACTATAATTTAATGCTAAGATTAAGGTGAGACCAGTGTTATTGCTGGTTTTGTCTATGCCTTCTAGAAGTGCATTTTGACTTTTCTTTGGCAACTTACTTAGATCACCAATTGCTCGGAGACGGATATTGTTCTTGTTTAAAGTACTGACTTCGTTTCTTATTGTCTCTACCAGCAAACCCATTAGTGCTGTCACTTCAAATGCTGGTCTACTCCAGTTTTCTGTAGAAAAAGCATATAAAGTCAGGTATCCAATCCCCAATTCTGCAGCGGCTTCACTAATTTCACGGACTGACTTTACCCCATTTTTGTGCCCAAAAACTCTCGGTTTTCCATGTGCTTTCGCCCATCTACCATTGCCATCCATTATCACTGCTATGTGTTCTGGCAACCTGTCTTTGTCTATTTTATTTAGGTATTCTTGCATGTACTTTCTCAGAATGGGTGCAAAAATAACAAAAGGGTAATGATTATGGGGTTTTGATATGCTAAATATCCCTTAAAAGGCTTAAAAAGATTATGTGAAGACAAGGGACTATCGTGGAATAAGACAAAGTAGCATTCGATCAACCATTTGTGGAGAGAAAATGTGCCTCATTGGATTGTGGATAAATGGTTGAGTATTTCTTAGAATAATTTATACCTGAACCCAATATATAACTCTCTTCCTTTCGTAGGCCCCCAATTAAATGAAGAATCAAAAAAAGGTCCAAATGGGTCGTTACTTCCTAGAATTGGAAATGCTTGTCGGAAGTTGGTGATGTTTTCGATACCACCATATAATTCAAATTTTGTCCATCTCTTTGTCAATTGCATATCTATTCCAGTATATGATGGAGACTCGAATGGCTGTTTATATTCATCTGGAAAATCTCGTGTGTCAGGTAGTCTCTTGACCCCTGTCCATTTGATTGTGAGATCAGCTTGCCATTTGTCATCCTTTGTACTTATGGATGTTTGCGCTAGTAATTTATGATTTGGCACTAGCGGCAGCTGTATCATTTCATCTTCAATTTCTCTAGCAGCCCACAGATAATTATATGACCATTTGAAATCTACTTGTTGTGAAATTTCCCACTTGTTTTCTAATTGGATGCTTCTTGATTCGCTCTTATTAGTGAAATTGTTAATGAATACTTTGCCAATCTCTCTATCGAAATCAGGAAAAACTTGATTTTGAAACATAGTCAAGTAACCATCAATGCTCAACGTACTGTTGATATTTCCAATTCTAAACTTCTGCACTAGATTAAGACCTATATTGATTGCCTCTTCAGGTTCTAGTTGGTTTTCTATTATAATATCTCGGTTACTAGCTAAGATGTTGACTCGTTCTGAAAAAAGATGCACTCTTCTGAATCCCTTTCCAGCGCTAAGTCTTATGTCTGTGTCTTCACTCAATTCTGCACGTATGAGCATTCTTGGAGTAGCTTTCCATCCGAATTCCCCATGCTTATCTGCTCGAATTCCACCCATTAAAGTGATTTTGTCGAAATAGAAGATGCCTTCTGTGAATACCCCAGGGATAAAATAATCATTCTCATAGGTACCTGCATATGTCCAGTTAAGTGGGTTGGCAGCGAAATCGATATGCTCGGTCATATCGTTTTTTCTCATACTTATTCCAGTTTTCCAGTTATGTTGTTCTTCCCCAAAATTGTGATCAAGCACAAGGTTAGAGTATAGGTTTTTCTGATTACTAGTGTAATATTTCTGTCCATAAATACTATTCTGATCATGGGCAAAACCAGAATTTACCCATATTATTGAAGTAAGGTCTGCCAATTTATAGTTTAGCTTAGTGTAGAAATCTGCTTGGTTTATATTTATTGCCTGTCCGTAGATTTCTCCACTGGCTTTGTGGATATTTTGATCATACAATATCTGACCTCCCACACGATTTTCTGTCCAAAACCTAAGACCGATTTGGCTTCTTATTTTTTGATTCTCTGGGTTGTTGTATACCCATTTATTGAATATTGAAAAGCGTTTTACCTTAGCTACATCCTGGAATCCATCTTGATCCCCATCTACTTCACTTGCAGGTAATGTGCCATGCACTGAGGTGAAATTGTTCCATTTGCTCTTCTTCATTATATAGTTAGCATTGTATTGAGATTCTCCAAAAGAATTCATAAATGCATTTAGAAATATGCGCTCTGATTTTTCAGCTGATTTTGGGATGATGTTGATCTGACCTGAGATTCCTTCAAATCCTTGAAGTACAGAATTGGCACCTTTAGAAACAAATATTTCTTGGATCATTGTCCCTGGAATACTACCAGCTCCAAAGGTGAAAGATGCTCCTTGAACCAGCGGCATCCCATCTATCAAAACTTGATTGTAAACCCCAGAAAGACCCAATATTCTCAATTCTTTGGCGTCGGTCACCACATTGGTAGTTTGTGCATCAACACTCGCATTTGTGCTGAAACATCCAGCTAGGCTACAACATGCAGCTCTCTCTAATTCTCTTGTCCCTAATACTTCTGTTTTGATCACTCCATCAACAAATCTCGTTGCTTGACTTTTAGCGGATATGGCTATTGTTGTAAGTGTATTATCTTCAATGAGTTGCATTTTCCAATGTGTAATTGCACCTGCATTTATTGAATCCGTTTTGAATCCCAAGTAGGAAAATACCAATATTCGTTCGCCATCTTTTTTATCTGGAATCACAAAACTACCATCAGATTCAGTAGAAACACCGGTTTCTGAGCCTCGCCACTGTACTGTAGCTCCAACAAGCGGTTCTCCAAATATATTAGTTACTGTCCCAGTTATATTTTGTGCAATTGATTGTTGTGAAAATAATATAGTAAGGAAAAATATAATATGTAATTTCATTAGAGTCAGTATTTAGTGTAAATATAGCTTTTGTTTAACTATTTTAAATCACTTCTATAATGAAAGGCGAAGTTTGCTTCATATGTTTGTCCTATTCCTTCAATAATAGAGTGTATAGCTGGTTTCAATTGTTGTAATAGAAGTTGAATATATAGAAAATATTCAGAAATTAATCCAAAGACCAATTATGGGATCTACCATCACCGACTTCAGACTAAGAAGGAAAGGCTATATCCCATTCTTAGAGTACTATCATCAAATTTGTAAGGACTTGAAAGGGTAGTGATAGAACTGTTTTATGAACTGTGATCGAACGATTCACTGCAAGAGCATTAGATACAAAGATTTGTATCTATAGGAAGGAAACTACAAACAACGGCTTGTAGCATGTAGAGATTTTTTATGTACGTGTAGTGAGAGAGGTGTACTCCGCTCCTATTTAGGGGCGGAGCCGCATACTCGATTGTAGGTCGTTTTTTTTCTCTATTTGAACTGAATATCAGTCCTGCTCTTTTTCATTCTCCAATAGATTTAATTTTGATTTGTCCGTTTCTGAAATTTCAACTATTTCAAATTTATTCATGTCTAGAATATCAAAGTCAACCAGCGTTAGATATTCTTCAATAATTTGCTTATCTATTTTGACTTTGCCACCTCCTGCCCAATGCCTGTCTTCACCGTTTCTCTTTATTCCTGAGACCCAGTATGCTTGCCTATGTTCTAAGTCAAAATAATTACTATATTCTGAATATGCAAAATGAGTCCCTTTCATTTTTTTTAATGCTAGTCCATTAAAATATAAAGTTTGACCGGTTTTAGAAAAATCAACTAATCCAATACAAGCATTACCTCTATCGTTTTGCATTGTTTTATGCTCGATATACATTATTCGTTTCTTCATTCTTCTAAATCATTTATATCAATACTTACCTCAATATCATTGTTCGGTTTACAAATTAAATTTTACTCCTTACTTTATAGCATAAAGAATGATCCTCCACCAGATAAAAACATTGACTATTTGGCTCATGATTACCATGAGAAATTCAGTTTGACTTTGCTCGACTCCCGCAAAACGTATTCCCCAACTAAATAGTTGGCCAGGAAGTACTAGAAGAGATATGATAGAATAAATAACACTATCGTAAAGACCATCAAATGAAAAGGGATCTGAAGGATATATAGAATAAAGAAAAATTGTACTCAATCCAACATATCCGATAGAATATAAAAGAGCTCTATTTGATTTTTTCTTCGACTGAATATCTGCCATGCTTTTCTTATTTCTAATTGTTAATCGGTTTATAAATTTTAGGCTTTCTTTGATCTAATGTGCTATAACGTCATAGCCATAAGATGAAGAACAACGAAGGAGTTCTTCATTCTTCATGGCATGTTATCTTGCGTGCTTCAATTTGTCAATAGTGTATTTTGATTTCGAGAAGTTTTTATCCTTTTGAAATTTTGCCAATTCATTTTTAGCATCTATAAACATCCATACAACGGCTTGTGGCTTGTAAAGATTCATTTTTATGTGCGGTGGTGTGAGAGGTGTACTTCGCTCCTATTTAGGGGCGGAGCCGCCTACTCGATTAGAGTGCGTTCATTTTTAAGTGGTTTCATATGGTTGAATTAATATATCAGCTGGAATCAACAATGCCTTACTTAATTTCCTGATTATGTTGATGCTCATAGGTCTTTTTCGAGATAGAATTTCTGAAGCTCTACTTTTTAACCCAATTACTTTAGCTAAATCATTTTGAGTCATTTCCATTTGCTCCATTTTGAATTTGATTGCTTCAATTGGATCAGGATCTGGAAATTCGCCTACAGTTTCAGTTTCATACTTTTCTATAAGCATCACCAAAATTTCGAGTTCATCATTCTCCTTAGTCCCCTTTTCGGAATGAAATATTTGATCTAACCTTTTTAGGGCTTTTTTATAGTCCGTTTCAGTTTTTATTAATTTCAATTTCATCCTAAATCTCTTTTGCGTTAATTAAATCATATTCGGTATGCGTTCCAATGAATCTTATAAATATCAATTGGTTTGTAAATGAAATTTTGACTACTAACCTATATTGATTGCCTTTAATCTTAAAAATAATTCGATCGTTACCTAAAACTTTACAAGTCCCGAATTGATTTCTGATTTCATTAAAATTACTCCATTTTGCTCGAATAGATGTTTTGTACCAACTAAGCAAAGCTTGCTCGCAATCGGGATGCTTTCCCCAATAATCCCTTAAAGTTCTTTTTGCTACTATTCTCATATTTCAAAACTACAAACAAATCATTAAAGTTCCAAAATTGGGAATAACTTGTTTTTATTATGCACTCTAACGGCCTTTTAAACGCATACATCTATATCAATATACGTAGCTTCTCCCCATTACGAAATCACAGCAAAAAAAAACTTCTCAAGCATCATAAAGTATTTGCATTCAATAACTTATGAAAAAATCTCTTGCTCCTAGCCGTGTATACTCGAGTATTATCTTAATAAAAGTTTATAAATGGCTAATCAATCTTGATCTTAATTGTAATGCAACGTAATACAATCAATTAATATTTAGCATAAAAAACCTTAAACCTAATTCAAAAATTCCATTCTATTCCTTCATAATTCTTCCATTACTTTTCTGCTTTGATAGATCATTGAATATCTCTATTTACATGGGATAGAAATTCATGCAGTGAAAATTTCTACTATAACTAGTGGTGTGCGCTTAAAACTGAAGATGAATATAAATTGCTACGTATAGCCCTATGAATAGGCTATAGCAATACATTTTGAAATATAGAACCCCTCTGGTAAGAGAGGGCATTGAAGTTATAACCAGCTCCTTAGTTATTCTAAAGAAACTAGAAATAAGAGTGTGCTTGTTTAATTTTAATCAGACACCACTAATTACAATCCTAAGAAGGAGCTGTTTTGAGATTATCATGCCCCATTTGATGGAACTTTTATTAAATATAGACCTAGACTGGCCTTTACCTTAATATTCGTCGAATTATTTCGAGTTTTATATAATTTGCCATATTAGTATCATTACTTTTTCTTATTGCTCATTTACAATAAGTGATAATTTGAATCACGTTTACTTTATAACTATTCCAAATATTATTTTGAGAACCATCTATTTATATAATTAATTAATTGTGTGCTTCTGCTGTTTTTTGCTTGTCAAAATATAGTTTTGCATCGTTTTAGCGTCCCAAAGCCTCATAATATAAATATTATACCATGAAGAAGTACTTCAACATATTCGATTTTTCTCAAAAAGTAGATTACAAAATTGAGATATTATCTGGGCTTACAGTTGCATTGGCACTCGTGCCAGAAGCCATTGCATTTGCTCTTATTCCTGGGTTTTCCCCATTGACTGGATTGTATGCAGCATTTATATTGTGTTTTGTTACTGCAATACTAGGTGGTAGACCAGGTATGATTTCAGGTGCTACAGGTGCGGTTGCTGTCATATTCATAGGTCTTATTGTGGAATTGAAAGAGGCCTTTCCAGGCATTACACCTGATAATATCCTCCATTATGTATTTGCTACGGTCATTATTGCTGGGCTACTACAAATTTCTGCCGGTTTATTGAGATTAGGTAAGTTTATCCGTCTAGTGCCACATCCTGTAATGTTTGGCTTTGTGAATGGACTGGCGATTATCATATTTATGGCGCAGTTTCCAAATTTCTATAATAAAGTTACGGGTGATCTTTTGGCTACAGCTCCATTCTTGGTTATGCTTGGCTTGACATTGCTTACTATGCTTATTATTTGGGGTCTTCCTAAGTTGACAAAGACAATCCCATCATCATTGGTGGCAATATTGGTGGTGTCAATCATCGTGATATTTGGTGGCATTGATACCTTAACAGTGGCAGATACAATGGGAGCTGGGGAATCAATAAAAGGTGGATTCCCTCCGATTTCTATTCCTCAAATAGATATTAGCTGGAAGACTTTTAGCATAATTTTTCCATATGCAGCGATTGTTGCTGGTGTAGGGCTAATTGAAAGCCTTCTAACGTTGAACATCATCGATGAGATCACAGATACTCGTGGTAGTGGAAACAAAGAGTGTATCGCTCAAGGTACGGCAAATATTTTATCTGGATTTTTATCTGGAATGGGTGGATGTGCTATGATTGGTCAGTCATTGATAAACACTTCTGCGGGTGCAAGAGCTAGATTATCTGGAATTACTGCGGCAGTTATGCTTCTGATTTTTATTATGTTTGGCTCTAGCCTTATCGAACAGCTGCCAATGGCTGCACTAGTTGGATTGATGTTTATGGTAGCAATCGGAACGTTTGAGTGGGCAAGTTTCAGAACATTTAATAAGATGCCAAAATCTGATGTAATCGTGATGGTTTTAGTGACATTGATTACGGCGATTACTCATAACCTTGCCATAGCAGTGATATTTGGAGTTATCATATCTGCCCTTGCCTATTCATGGGAGAATGCAACCCGGATTCGTGCTAGAAAACATGTAGGTGACAATGGTGCTAAATACTACGAAATATATGGTCCTTTATTCTTTGGCTCTGTCACCAACTTCACAAATAAATTTGATGTTCAAGGCGACCCTAATGATGTAGTAATTGATTTTGCTGAAAGTAGAGTTGCAGATATGTCAGCTATCGAAGCACTGAATAAAATTACAGAGCGATATGCAAAAGTCGGCAAAAAAGTGCACCTAAAGCACTTGAGCAGAGATTGTGTAGCACTGCTTTCAAGTGCAGAAGCGATCATAGATGTAAATGTCCTTGAAGATCCTAAGTATAAGTTGCCTTTGGATAGTAAATTGATTGCTTCATATAAATAATCAAATTTGAATTCTGAATTGCGAATTTTGAATTGATGTTTCATAGTTTGGATTAAGTGACTTACTCATTACCGACCATTCTTTTCAAAGGTATAGGAGCCATTGAGTTGCTCGAGCAGCGCAAGGATTCTTAGCTAAATTATTTTATGGGACTATCCAACATACATTCTATTTATGGATGATGGCTGTAAATATGTTACCAATCTATTAAACAAATCAAATCGCAGATCAATACCAGGCGATAATTTGTTATACTTGCATAACAGAAAATAGCGCTATGCAATTCTATAAATTATTCTTTCTATCTGCATTTTTAGTCATTCAATTTAATGCAACCAGTCAAAATGATAATTTCACATGGAGTGAAAATTTTGGTGATGATGGTCACTACACTTTATTATCAGAAACAAATGATGGTGTTATAGCTCTTAGAAAGTACCGAACCAATAATCCAGAGCTGGATCGAGATGCACGATTAGAATTGATAAGGTTTGATAACACTTTAAAAATAAGCCATGCTGTAGAACTGAAAGACCTCGAAGCGTCGAGCTATGTAGATATGGCTACTATTGCTTCACCAGAAGGTATTGCACATATCTACTACCAAACAACTAAGTCAGGTAAGATCATTGTTTCAGCTCAATTATTTGATTTAGAAGATCTTCACAAAACTGAAATTGTAAACTTAGCGGAGTTCAAAATCAAGACAAGGAAGAATCAGAGAATTACTGAATTAAATGAAATTGATATACTTTATCCAATTGATATATTACAATCTAGCGATAAGTCTAAATTAGTAATATTTTACAACCAGGAACAAGTAGGGAAGCGAAGAGAGACATTTTATCAATATATTGTAATCGATGTTTCAAATCAGTTTAGTATCCTACAGAAAGGAGATTTCTACTCAGATCAGCGAAGTGATAAATATAAGATAGCAGACATTGATCTATCTAATAATGGAGAACTAACTTATCTTTTGAAAAGGTACGTCGAAAATGTCAAGACTGAATTTATTAATAAAAAACCAGCATATGCCTATGAAGTTCATCACATGGCAGGCGATACGACAGACTATATCTATGATATAAAGACAGATGGTGATTTTATTGATCGATTGATTGTTTCATGTGATAATAATAGCAATGTTTATATAGCAGGATATTTAAGAAAGAAGCCTTTTGGAGAGATTACCTCGTCTTATTTTCTCACTATTGATCGGTTGGGATATGCTGTCTCAGAAACAAGAGATAAATACAGACCTCGAGAAATCGAAGAAATGCAAGGCAAAAAAGATACTGAATTGGACGATGATTTTAAGATTGTGGATGTAATGGCGG
>CAXBGT010000109.1:0-19105 GCA_963975265.1 uncultured Saprospirales bacterium | reverse complement strand
TGAGGCGTTTTTATGCAAAAACATCTTTTTTATGACCCCGACGCGAGCATCGGAGAATTTAAGTATTAAATCTTTGTGAATTTCTTTGAAATGATTCCTTGCTGCGTCACCATTCTCAATATATAATTGCCTATTCCTAAAGATGTAATATCAACCTTCCTGTCACTAATAGAAACATTTTTCATAACTCTTCCTGAAATGTCCAATAGCGTTATTTCAGAAACAACAATATTATTTGTTAGATCGATACTAATATAATCAGAAGAAGGATTTGGATAAATGTTTAATGATTCTGTCAACGCATTTATTATTGCAGAAATTGGCTCAGATGGTAAATCATAGGTAAACATTGACCTACCATATGAAGCAGCCAAAAGTTCTCTCTTCTCATCATGAAGATCTAAGTCAGCAAATACAGTTGGTGGTAATGCAGTCCCTAATATTTCCCATGATTCACCAGCGTCAAAACTGAAATAAACACTTTCATCAGATGCAATGTAGTAATGATCGGGTAAGGTTGGGTCTATCACTATTTCATTTATTGGTGATTCTGGAAGACTAGATCCTATATCTGTCCAGGTATCGCCATAATCAGTTGATTTGAGAACGTGTGGCAGATAATTGTTAAACCTATATCCGGAGTAAGTCACATAGATAGTTGCTTCATCAATAGGATCTGTAGCCACACTAGAGACTGAAAGCATAGGTAGATCCTCTGATACTTTTGTCCAAGATAATCCTCTATCTGTTGTAATTTGCACATTTCCATCATCTGTACCAGCTACAATTATATCTTGATTTATTTCTGAGATTGCAATTGCTGATATTGTACCAAAACTAGTAACAGATCCATAAGGGCCATTTGTAAGATCAGGACTAATAATTTCCCAATTATCTCCAGCTTCTGCAGAATATAGAATGTGCTCTGCTCCAAACAGTATCCCATTCTCTTCGTTCGGAATGGTAACAAATGGAGTATTCCAATTGAGTCGACTCCTAAGGTCTGCATCTGGTTTAATGAATTCATTTTGAAAAGGAATTAGTGTTGTTCTCCTGTTAATTCCTCCATTTTGAGAGGTAGTATAATGTAAATTGGGATTGATATAATCGAATTTGATAGTGAAACCGTCACCTCCTCCGATTCTTACATAGCCGGCTTCTCCATTTGCATTAGTCATTTGAGTGCCATTGTCTTGAGCGCCTCCGAAGTATGTTTCTGGAAGGGTAGGATGGATTACACATTCGTACAGTTGATTATTGGCTATGGTTTCTACATGTCGAAAAGTTAGTCCAGCATCTTCCGTAATATATATGCCACCATCATTTCCTATTACTCTGAAATCTGGATCGGTTGCATGAAACTCCATCCCATGTTGGTCTACATGCACGCCAGAAGTCCATTGATTCCATGTGGCGCCACCATCTTTTGTTTGGTAAGTATTGAGGCCCATAAGATATGCTTCTTGAGGATTGGTAGGGTGTACCCTCACATTACCAAAGTACCATCCAAAAGAAGAATAGATATTTGACAATTCTTCTCCATTAAGTTCTGTCCATGAATCTCCTTGGTCAGAGGAAGAGTATACGGCGGAGAATCTATTTGTTATCGGGTCGCTAGTATAACTTGTATATATTTGATTAGGATCAGAAGGAGATACCGATATACCAATTCTTCCTGTCGACACATCTGGCTCAGGAAGTCCATTTGTCATTACCTCCCAAGTTTTACCACCATCTTTTGATCTGTGGATTCCAGAAGTAATTCCGCCATATGTTCTATTAAGAGCAAATCTCGTTCTTTCCCAAGAGGCTGCAAATAGTACCTCCGGCTCCAATGTACTCATACTGATGTCTATCACAGCCGTAGAATCAGAAATGAATAGAGCTTGTTCCCATGTGTCGCCTCCATTTACAGTTTTGTAGACGCCTCTTTCGGTATTTTTACCATATAGTTTTCCAGCAACGGCCACATAGACGATGTCACTATCTTCTGGATGGACTAATATTCTGCCGATATGATCAGAGTTAGGGAGACCAATGTTTTTCCAAGTCACTCCAGCATCTGATGATTTATACATTCCGTTTCCAAAAAATGCACCTGATGTTGCTGAGCCATTTGCTTCACCTGTCCCAACATAGATTGTATTAGGATCATTGCTTGATACTTCCACATTCCCAATAGATATTCCACCTTCTTCCTCGAAAACAAGTTCCCATTCAAAGCCTCTATCGATTGATTTCCAAACCCCTCCGACAGCTGACCCCGCGTACATGATATCTTTGTCAGTTGGATGCAGTGATATATCCGTAAATCGCCCTCCTACATTGATCGGCCCCACCTGCTTCCACTCTTTATCGAATCTAGAATCAGATGATTTGGCCATCGATTTATGTTGCTTGAGAGCTAGTGCTTTTGCTTCTCTGTTTATACCGTTAGGAAATGCGCGTTGGTTGTAGATCCATGAACCTGGCGCTTTGTCTGGGCCGTAGGTTGGGGTGGATGGTTGCTCTTGTTTGCAGGATGAAACTACAAGCAACAAAATGCCTATTATGATTGCTGGTGAAATGGAGTATTTGATTAGTCTAGTAAAGTTCATTTTTTATGCTTTATGGATTCAATATATATAGTTATTTTGACATATCTTGGATTTGCGCTTTTAATATTGGATTATTGACTTTGATGAGATTATTTTCGTTTAATGAGGAAGATCGTTTATTACTTTTGAATCGATACCTGAATATTTTGTTTCTCCAATGATTATTAGATTTGGATTTATATAAAAGAGGTAGACTTATAAAAGGATATAGCCCATAGTATATCTGTAATCTCCCTCCTATTAAAAGAAATACATCCTTCTGACTACATATTCTGTTTTTGACTTCTTCACTATGAAGTCCCCCTGACTAATTTTAGTAGTGAGATTAATTAATTGATTATCCTGCACCTGTCCATGCAGTACATTATGAAATAGTAGATAATAGTCGAAACTTGATTTGGAACTCCACAAGCTGAACTACGGTTATAATATTGTACTCTTAAACTTATTTTAAATAACCCCAAACTATTCATTAATATGGAGCCATTAGATGACAGAAATTTAAACGTTGGAAATTCGGATTTTAAACCATGGGGAATGGAATTGAATCAATTCTGTATGTTGATGCATTTATCTCAAATGGCGGGATTTGTTGTACCTGTTGCAGGTATGGTTTTGCCAATTCTTATGTGGGCTATGAATAAAGATCAAAGTGATATAGTTGATCAGCATGGTAAGAACATTCTCAATTGGATGATTAGTAGTCTTATTTATTATGTGATTTCTACTTTTCTAATTTTTGTTCTGATAGGGATACCTTTATTATTAGTGATCGCAATTTGTTCTATCATATTTTCAATCATCGGAGCTTTAAAAGCCAATGATGGAATTTTTTATAAATATCCGCTATCTATTAAATTTTTAGATTAATGATGGAAAAATGTTTAAAAAGTCGAGATATTTAAGTTTGTAGCCTACGGTCATGTTGTAAGTGGAGTTAGCTCAGTACTTGTTTGCAAAACAAGTCAGTTGCTTTATGTAAGATACTTTTGAAATTAAATTCATTCTTCCTCCCCAAAAAACTCTTCCCCAGCATTCAAAAATATAACATTATCAGAAGCGCCAGTAATTTCATCTAATCGAATCCGGATACCAGATTTCATTACCATAAATTCTTCTTTACTAGGTTCAGTTACGAGATCAACGATAAAATCATCCTCTTGCACTTCAAACTTGTTTGGAACGAAGACAACACGAGTCTTCCTCATCGATAGTAAGACCAGCTCATCATAGAAGTTGCAATCGATAGGAATATAATCAGACATGGGGTTTACTTTTATAAAGGAAAACTTCAAAATAGGCCGTAAAGTTCTTTATCCACTTTCTCGACAATGAGTCCAAAATCCTCTTGATTAGCCTTAAAGTCCAAGTTGTCAACATTGATAATGAGAAGTTTTCCTTCAGTGTAGTTGCTGATCCACTTTTCGTATTTTTCATTAAGTCTTTTGAGATAGTCTAGGCTCATACTGCCTTCGTATTCTCTCCCTCTTTTTTGGATGTGATCGACTAGGGTAGGTATGCTTGATTGCAAATAAATCAATAAATCGGGAGCGCCCACTTGAGTAGACATCAGTTGAAAAAGATCAAAGTAGTTTTTGAAATCACGCTCTGCCATTAGTCCCATATCGTGCAAGTTTGGAGCAAATATAAATGCATCCTCAAATATGGTTCTATCTTGGATTACTGTTTTATCCCCTGCACGAATTTCAAGTATTTGTTGGTATCGACTATTTAAAAAATAGATCTGCAGGTTGAATGACCATCGCTTCATATCTTCATAAAAATCAGCTAAGTATGGATTTGTGTTGGTATCCTCATACATTACAGTCCAATCATAATGGTTCGATAGCATTTCAGAGAGGGTAGTTTTTCCCGCACCGATATTCCCAGCAATTGCTATATGCTTTATGTTTTTCATGTTGGCCTTGCTCATTTTCTATGGTTGTGCCGTAAAAGTAATTAAATTTTAGAATCTTAAGATTCAAAAATTTGTAGATTTCGAGATTTTAAGATTTTAAGATTTTGAGAATCTAGATTTGAGGCACCTCTAGATGATGATGTGAATATATATAGGTGAATTTCAATATTTTGATATTTTAAAAGTTCCAAATTTATACTTTTTAATATGTACTCATTAAGATGTTATTTTTCCTTTGCGTATTGTTTTTCGATCTAACATAGTCTCTCAATCTCATGGTCTCTCAAACTCGATATCTTTTTTTTAAACCAAAAAATAATTACCTTTACATTAAGAAATAAATCATTCACAAGGAGCCTTCGAAATAGATAGAGATAGCTCCAAAATAAATATTAACAAAATGAGTAAAGTAACAGTTGTCGGTGCTGGTAATGTTGGGGCTACAGTAGCAAATGTATTAGCACACAAGGACATTGTAAAAGAAATTGTAATTCTCGATATCAAAGGAGATTTTGCCAAGGGGAAAGCTTTAGATAGCTGGCAACAAGCACCTATCGATTTTTATAGTACGAAATTAACAGGTACTGGCGATTATGCAGATACAGCGAATAGTGATATCGTTGTCATTACTGCGGGCATCCCACGTAAACCAGGTATGAGCAGAGATGATTTGATTACAACAAATGCTAAGATAGTAGTATCCGTTGTGAATTCAATCAAGGAACACTCAAAAGATCCTATCATTATTGTTGTATCGAATCCACTAGACGTCATGACTTACGCTGCATTCAAAGCAGCAGGTGGAGATTCTAATAAAGTGTTTGGTATGGCTGGTATTTTGGATACGGCAAGATATAGAGCTTTCTTAGCAACAGCATTGGATGTATCTCCAAAAGATATCCAAGCGGTATTGATGGGTGGACACGGTGATACAATGGTGCCACTTCCAAGATACACAACAGTAGCTGGTATCCCAGTAACTGAGATGATAGGCGAAGAAGAATTAGAAGCAATCGTTGACAGAACGAAGAAAGGAGGTGGAGAGCTAGTAGGCCTTATGGGAACTTCAGCTTGGTACGCTCCTGGAGCTGCAGCTGCTCAGATGGTAGAATCTATCGTGAAAGACGAGGGAAGAATCTTCCCAGTCTGTGCATGGTTGACAGGTCAGTATGGCATTAATGAGATGTACCTTGGTGTACCCGTAAAACTTGGAAAAACAGGAATTACAAAAACGATCGAATTGAAATTGAACGAGGATGAAATGGCATTGTTAAAAGGTTCTGCGGAAGCTGTTAAGGATGTTATGGATACATTTAATGATATGGGATTGGTATAATCCTTATTAGTTTAAGATATTTTGAAAGCCCTTACTGAGAAGTGAGGGCTTTCTTTGTTTTATTCTTACCTTTTTCCTTTAAAAGATCCACCCCCTGCGCCCCCTCCAAAGGGGGGTTAAGAGTAAATTCTCTCTTGATTTCCCTTTCAAATGGGGATTAAAAGTGAAGCCACTCACAATTTCCCCCTTCAAATGGGGACTAAAAGTGAAGCCACTCACAAGTTCCCCCTTTGGAGGGGGCAAGGGGGTGGAATCACTTCTGCTAATATAAATCTCTATCTTCAGACATAAGAATGGGTAGAACACACACACACACACATAGCCAAGATTCTTCACGTAACAATTCCAACATTTCAACAATTTATCTTCAAAAATTTCATTTTCATCATTATTACTTCTAATATAGTAGACGAATAATGTTTCACTCACGTTATTCTACATTAACAAAAGAAGAATATATGGCAGAGTTGAATACTGATTTAGATTTTAAAAAATACAAATTCAAAGAATTGAAAGTTTACTCTTCTACGGAGTGGCTGGCTAATAATATGAAAAAGTATCGTCAGGTCTTTGATCGGTCTAAAACTTCTTATGTATACGCGGAATTGACTTTTTACAATAAGTATTTTGATGTTAAGGTATGGGAGGCGAATATGCAGTTTCGATGCTTTAGTATGAAAGGGAAGAAAAAGGAAGTGTGCACTTTAAATTTCAAAAAAAAAATAAGCAAATACGATAATGTAGTCTATATCAGAGAAGGATGGGGGAATAAGAAAGATGGAGCATTTTGGAAACCAGGCACCTACTTTTGGGAAGTTTATGTTGAAGAGATATTAATCGCTACTAAATACTTTTATGTAGAAGATATTAATACAGAATTTGAGGTTTTTGGTAATTCATGTTTTGCAATAAAATCACTTCAGTTATACGAAGGTCAATTTGATGATGTTAGTGTTGAAGATAAAAAGTACTATAAAAATTTCTCTGCTGAAAATACAAGATACATACATACTGAATTGCAATTGACTAATCTAAAAAAAGATGTCAACTGGCATTGCGAATTATTCATAAAATACTACAACGAAGCCAGAGAACTAAAAGGCCAGATTACAAGGCTAATAAGTGTTAAAAAAGGAATAGCCAATATCGCTACGAATGCAGGCTGGGGGAGTAATACTCCTGCCTCTTGGCGAGTTGGGAATTATACCGTAGAGATTGTATTTATGGACCATTTAGTGGCTTCCGTGAATTTTGAAGTAGGTGATGAATTTGAAGAAGGGAGTCCAATTATTTTTCTTCCGTATGATGACGAAAATAGAGTTGAAAAAGAAGAAGCTGAAAGTGAAGAAACGTTTGCAGATGTGCTTGTACGGTTAGACGATCTGGTAGGCCTTCATGATATAAAACAAAAAGTAAAAGAGCATGCCCAATACATCAAATTCTTAAATATCAGAAGAGAGAAAGGATTTGAGGAAAAGGATAAAATCAATATACATTCAGTATTTACAGGGAATCCCGGGACAGGAAAAACAACTGTGGCGCAGATGATGGGTAAGCTGTATCATAAGATGGGATTGTTGTCAAAAGGACATGTCCACGAAGTAGATCGAGTAGATCTTGTTGGGGAATATATAGGTCAGACAGCTCCGAAAGTAAAAGAGGTTATCCAGAAGGCAAAAGGGGGGGTCTTATTTATCGATGAAGCCTATTCTCTTGCGAGGAGTCAAGATGATAGTAAGGATTTTGGAAGAGAAGTCATTGAGATACTTGTAAAAGAAATGAGTAATCCAGCTAATGATTTTGCAGTCATAGTTGCTGGCTATCCTAAGGAAATGAAAAACTTTATTGGCTCCAATCCAGGTCTAAGATCACGATTTAAGCATTATTTTGAGTTTTCTGATTACCTACCACAGGAGTTAATACAAATAGCTGATCTAGCTGCTAAAAATAAGGAAGTAAATTTCACTCCAAAGGCGAAGGATATCTTGGAAGATATTATTACTAAAGAATTTAGGAAACGGGATGTATCTTTTGGGAACGCTAGATATATTCATGACCTGCTTGACAAAGCTAAAATCAGTCTTGGTCTAAGAATAATGAAGAGAAAAAATCCTTCAAAATTGTCTTCAAAAGAACTTATGACAATCACAGATGGTGATATGAAACGATTGTCTATTGTCAAGAATAAATTTAAGCCTGATATTCCAGTCGATCATAACTTGCTAGAGATAGCAATGGAAGAATTGAATTCATTGATAGGAATCGAAAACATCAAAGAACAGATAGTAGAATTGGTTAATGTCGTGAAATTCCACAGACAAGCAGGTCGTTCAGTACTGAATAACTACTCTTATCACACAGTTTTTGTAGGAAATCCGGGAACGGGTAAAACGACTGTAGCACGTATCTTGACAATAATATATAAGGCTTTAGGTGTTCTAGAAAGAGGTCATATGGTGGAAACTGATCGTCAGGGATTAATAGCTGGGTATATCGGTCAAACAGCAATAAAGACAACAGAAAGAATAGACGAAGCAATGGGTGGGGTACTCTTCATAGACGAGGCATACGCATTGAGTAATTTTAATGGATTACAAGGTGATTATGGAAATGAAGCAATTCAGACTATCTTAAAACGAATGGAAGATAATCGCGGGGAGTTCTTTGTCTTTGCAGCGGGTTATCCTGGGAATATGGAGAAATTCTTAAAAGCCAACCCAGGACTCCGATCTAGATTTGATAAGACCTTCCATTTTGAGGATTATACTTCTGATCAGCTTAATGCAATTGCTATCAAAATGGTGAAAGATCACTATATGCGAATGTCTCCTAAAGCTGTTATTAAATTAGGGGAAGTCTTAGCCGATTTATATGTGTATAGAGATAAGTACTTTGGAAATGCTCGTACCGTAAGAAAATTAGTACTAGAATTAATAAAACATCAAAACCTCAGAGTAGCCAAGCTAGCTGAAACTAAACGATCAAAACAATCCGAAATGTTGATCACATATGATGATGTATTGCAGTTGGATATGTTGTCTGAGAATAAAGCATTTAAGAAGGATAGTATTGGGTTTAATCATTAGGCGAAAGTCTTTATGTATCTTTTGATTTCTGGAGAAACACTTTGTTTATGGCTTCTGTCCAATAAAAGATCATAGTATGAAGTTGCTTTTTCTGGAAAAAACTTATCAAGTATAGAATTATCTGATGGTCGTATTCTATATATTCTGAATATGCTATCTCCAGAATATATAGAATGCTGTCAAATAGAAACACCAGTCTTTATATACCTTACTAAGGATGAATTAGATATCTCCGCATTTAGTAAAAGGAGTGTCTATCATGAAGATAGTGGATGGGGATTGTATTTTTCCTCACCGATTTGTGGAGATGTAAACCTTATTCTATTGAAGCATGCGTCGTTCTGAAATAGGTTGACAAAAGATAAAAAGCCAAATTTCGATAAAATGAAATTTGGCTTTTTATTATTTCCTTTTTATGAATATTACTTCACTTCAAAATATCTCCAATCTTGCCCTCCTTCTATGCTAAGAAGCGTATGATAGATCAATTTTATCACATTTTCCACATCATCTTTGTGTGCCATCTCTACTGTAGTATGCATATATCTTAAAGGAAGTGAGATCAATGCAGATGGTACTCCACCATTAGAATATGCAAAAGCATCTGTATCTGTACCTGTAGACCTACTACTTGCTGATCTTTGGAAAGGAATATCGTTTTGTTCTGCTACATCAATAATTTGGTTTAGTAACTTATTATGTACTGCTGGTGCATAGGTCAATGTTGGACCTTCACCCGCTTTGATATCCCCTTGTATTTGTGCTTTTACTAAAGGGGTGTTAGTGTCATGACACACATCAGTTACGATGGCTACATGAGGCTTGATTGTATCTGCTATCATTTGAGCCCCTCTAAGGCCTATTTCTTCTTGTACAGCATTTACTATGTAAAGAGAAAATGGAAGCTCATCTTTATTTTCTTTTATCATTCTAGCTACCTCTGCGATACAGAAGCCGCCAGCTCTATTGTCCAAAGCTCTACCAACATAGAACTTATCATTTAAAATTTCCATCTCATCGTCATAAGTGATCACGCAACCTACGTATACACCCATGTCCAAAACTTCTTCTTTGTCTTTTGCCCCTATATCAATAAAAATATTATCGACTTTTGGATTAAGGTCTGACGCAGATTTGCCTTTTCTTGTGTGTATTGCTGGCCAACCAAAGACACCTCTTACTGTACCTTTTTTAGTATGGATATTCACTCTTTTTCCTGGTGCAATATGATGATCTGTTCCTCCATTTCTAATGACATGAATAAATCCTTTATCAGAAATATGATTTACATACCAAGCGATTTCATCTGCATGGCCTTCTATCACAACTCTATAATCTTTTCCGGGATTAATTATGGCATAAGCCGTACCATAATTGTCAAGATGACATTCGTCTACAAATGGTTTTATATACTCTAGCCACAGCTTTTGACCTTCAGATTCGAATCCTGTTGGTGATGCATTGTTTAAGTATTTTTTGAGAAAGTTTTCAGATTTCTTTGTTATGATGGACATAAATATTTTTTTTACTCTGTTTGTCGAATTGAGTATGTGTTATTTTACTATTGTTTATTTAAAATTAGAATTGTACCATTCTAATGGGTTGCTAGTCCATTGACTTAGGACTTTAGCATCAGATTCTGTGATGTATTCTTCGTTTTGAGCTTCTTCTAATAGTGTGGTATAATTACTAAGTGTCGCAAATTTGCAGTTTGCTTTTGCAAAATTTTCATTTGCTACTTGGAATTCGTATGTGAATATTGCCAATACCCCTACCACTTCATATCCCGCATCCCTAAGGTCGTCCACCGCATCTATACTACTTCTTCCTGTTGATATCAGATCTTCGATAACCAGGATTTTACTTCCTTCTGGAATATGTCCTTCTATTTTGTTTTGACGGCCATGTTTCTTTGCACTTGATCTGACGTAAGAAAATGGCAGTTCTAGAAAATCAGCTAATAAAGCTCCATGAGCAATGCCAGCTGTGGCTACACCTGAGATATGATCGAACCCACCAAAGTTTTTTGCTATGCTTGCAAACCCTTCCTTTATCTCTGTTCGGATAGCGGGATATGACAGTGTGACTCGGTTGTCACAATAGATCGGAGATTTGATTCCAGATGCCCAAGTAAATGGGTTTTGTGGGTTAAGTTTTATTGCGTTTATTTGCAACAATTTTTTGGCAATGATTTTATCTAAATTTTTCAATTATTCCAATTTTAGTAATGGGTCGGCAAATGTACGAAATCTATATAAATGAGACGAAGATAGTTTTACTTCCTTCGATAGAAATTAATGATTCCTTTCTCAGGGACGAAAGCAACATGGTTGTACGCTATACAGGTAAGGTTAATCACCTACTTAATTTTATCGATATGTGCGAGAAAACAACTAAGCAAGAGTCAATAATAATCCACTCTGCAAATTACAAAAAATTGAAGAAGGATTTTGTTGGCCTATTCAAAATAGTAGAAGCAGGTGGAGGAGTTGTAGTAAATGAACGAGATCAGATTCTAATGATTCACAGAAGGGGGCATTGGGATCTACCAAAAGGTAAGCTGGAAGATGGTGAAAAGACAAAGGATGCTGCAATTCGTGAAGTAATTGAAGAGACTGGAATTGATTCAGTAGAGGTTATTGGTAAAAAACTGACAAAAACCTATCATTCATTTGTAAACCGAAAAGGTGTCCGATGTATCAAACTTTCACATTGGTACCTTATGCGCGGCAAGCATCAAGCACTTACTCCGCAACTAGAAGAAGACATCACCGAATGTAGATGGATGACCCTCAAGAATTTTTATTCAAAAAAAAGAAAAGTATTTAGTAATATACTCTTAGTCCTTAATAAAGTAGATACAAGTAAAGTGAATCATGTCGAACAATAAATTGAGTTTAGCACTGAAGGGATTGGCAATGGGTATTGCTGAAGTTATTCCGGGTGTGTCAGGAGGTACTATTGCATTTATCACAGGAATTTATGAAGAACTAATCAATACGATTAAGTCGTTTGGTCCGGAAGCTTATACAGGATATAAGAATGGTGGGTTAAAAGGATTTTGGGAAGCTATTAATGGATCATTTTTGGTAGTTCTTGTAGGAGGTATGCTTGTCGGGATCCTTATTGGGATTTTCGGAGTTACCTATCTTTTAGATAATTATCCAGAGCCTTTGTGGGGCTTTTTCTTTGGATTGATTGTCGCTTCAGCAATTGTAATAGGCAAGGAAATTAAGGATTGGAATTGGCAAAAAATAGTAGTTTTCATACTAGGAGTCGTTGTGGCGTATGGGATTACAGTGATCTCGCCAGCTACAGGCTCCACAAATCCATTGTATATATTTTTGGCAGGCGTGTTGGCTATATCTGCGTTGATGTTGCCAGGAATTTCAGGAAGCTTTATACTTTTGTTAATGGGCATGTATACCATTGTTATTCCTTCTGTTAAAGAGTTTATTAAAACTCAAGATCCAGGGGCTTTTGTATTGCTTTCAATTTTCGGAGTGGGTTGTTTGGTAGGGTTGTTAGGTTTTTCCAGAGTATTAAGTTGGCTTTTTAAATCATATAAGGAAATAAGTTTTGCATTACTTACTGGGTTTTTAATTGGTGCATTAAATAAAGTTTGGCCATGGCGGAATGTAAGCGAAATACTTAATAAGGAAACAGGAGAAAGGTTAGAAGTGTTGGATTTAGCTAATTATTCCCAGCTTGATCTAGAGACGATAAAAGTGATCCATGAAGTAAATGTATTTCCATCTGATTATATGATGGGAGAACCCTTTGTTATTATAACTTTTTTATGTACTTTTGCAGGCTTTATTGGAGTACTGCTCTTAGAGAGAAGTCAAAAAGCGTAATTTTTAGCTTTTTTTTCATTTTAAGAAACTTATTTTGATAAATGCCAGTTGTTATTTATGCGCTTGATAGTTAGCGTATTATCTAACATGAATAATTAGAAAATATTAAAAGTTAAATTAGACATATGATAATCATCAATGTAAAAGAAGAAGAGTCAATAGACAGAGCACTTAAGAGATACAAAAGAAAACACAGAAATGTTGGTATCGTAAAGCAACTAAGAAAGAGAAAGCATTTTATTAAGCCTTCTGTTCAAAGAAGAGAAGAAGTGCTAGATGCTGCCTATAGACTCGAGAAATTCGGACCTAAATAATTAAACAAATATTTTATGGCAAAGAAATTTGACTACGGACAGGGAATCTATTATTTCAATATCCGTAATGGTGGACATAACAGTATCACCATTAAAAGAAAGGATAAAAATGATGCAGTAAACAGATTCTTATCCTACAAAAGTCTTGGCAAAGATTGCGAGTGGCTAGGAAGATGGGAAGGTAAGAAATTTGCCGATACTGGAATGCCTTCAGCAAAAAGTGCATAATCGTTTAATTCGATAATTATTAAGTTTGGATTGTTTCGGCAACCTAAATTTTAAGATAAAAAAAAGGCTCAACATTTGTTGGGTCTTTTTTTATTTATCATATCGATTTCGAAACTCTAAGTATTCACTATCAACTTAAAAACTAGTGCGGAGACTGCGTTTTTAGATAGCATATCTCTAATTTTAAAGAATACACTAAAGTGCAAAGAGCCAATAGCCTTGAATGGGTGTCATTTTGAAAGCGATGAGTTTTACCCAATCGTTTCATATGGTTACGGAATTCTAGCTCTGAAAGAGTGAATTTATATATGCAGTATAATAAGGGCTTTACATCGCCCACTTAGTTTTTTGCGTTGATCACATTCGGTATCAACGCAAAAATATGGAGAGCTGTGCATAATATGTGATTTGTTCATTTTGGATAGAACGTATGTTGTTGTTATGAGTTTGACAACGTATAACTCTGTTTGGATATCTCAATATCTCGTGTTCTCGAAATCTTTTTTATCAGAAGGATAATTCTTAATCCAGTAATCTGACATTCCCATGCAAAGGCAAATTGAGCAGTCTATTTCATCACCAAATAATCAACCTCCACTTTAAACCTTCTATCCAAGCCACCTAATTGCTTAGCTGCTCTAGGAGAAATGATGAGTTTTATATCGTTGGTATATGTACCATAAGGGATTCTTCCTATCACTTTTATTCTTACCGATCTTCTAGTGTTGGTATTGAATACATTGATATATGAATCAATCAATGCAGTTTCATGTAAAGCAAACACCGTCCCATTATCAGGGATTGTTTTATCCCAAAATGCTACATCGTTTCTCGTGATCATTTGCATTTGTTTATTAAAAGAGACAGTTCCTAGAAGTGTAGGGTTAAAATCACTTGGATACTGTAGCTCTATACTATCTAAATTGTTTTCAATAATATCTACAGTTGATCCGTCCTGAACTGGTCCTATTAAGTCAATATTATCTAAATTGCTTTGTGGCTCTAACTGTTCTTCTCCAAATTCTGATTCTATTTCTTCAAGGTTTGATGATTTTCCATCAATTAGCAACCAACCAATAAGAATGTCCTGTCCCAATGCAAGATTATTATCTTTCAGTTTGTTTCTTTTTATCAAATCATCAGTTGATTGATTAAAATACACACGGGAGATTCTGAAAATGTTATCCTTTGGTTGGGTTATATAATAAACAGGGATATAGTGTCCTTGGCTAATATGTTCAAGATTTATTCCCTTATAAAGTTGCCTGTCTTGAAGCGGTATTCTCAATTCTTGTTCTAGTGAAATAGTAGAACCTTCTGGCAAACCATTATAGCTGTATATTTTTGCAGTGGGGACATTGAATGCTTTAGAAAGAGAATAGATAGTATGACCCTTGCTAACAGTGTGAATATAGAATAGCTCCGAATTTTCACCCAGGTTTATATATAGCTTGTCACCATTAGTAAAAATAGAGGTTTGATAGTGCTGAGCAACTAGCATATTCGCGCTAAAAACCAATGCAAAAATAAAAAGTAATGTTTTCATTAGGACCTGTTTGTTTTGACTTGCAAATATATGTAAAATATTCGTAATATGTAATTGACTGTTAATCTGTTATAATTCTTTGATGCAGATGAATAAATTCATTTGCCAAAATTCCTTACTTTCGTGGTTCCTAATCAAATATTAATTTACAACAAATGAAAAATATATCTGTCATCGGAGCTGGAACTATGGGAAACGGAATTGCACACGTTTTTGCAATGAATAATTATAACGTAAATCTTATAGATATATCACAAGCCTCACTCGATAAAGCGCTAGCAACTATTGAAAAGAATCTCAATAGAATGGTTTCAAAGGAGAAGATTTCTGAAGATGAAAAAAATGCAACCTTAACTAATATCTCAACATTTACTGAGATGAAAGAAGGCGTATCGAGTGCAGATCTTGTTGTTGAGGCGGCAACTGAAAATGTAGACTTGAAGATTAAGATATTCAAGCAAATGGATGAGTTGTCTCCTTCCGATGCCATATTGGCTACAAATACTTCAAGTATTAGTATCACTAGAATAGCATCTGCCACTGGAAGGCCTGACAAAGTGATTGGCATGCATTTTATGAATCCAGTACCAATTATGAAATTGGTGGAAGTCATTAGAGGATACGCTACATCTGATACAGTATGTGAAACAATCATGAAATTATCATCTGACATAGGTAAGGTACCTACAGAGGTCAATGATTATCCAGGGTTTATAGCAAATCGTATACTAATGCCGATGATTAACGAAGCTATTTATTCTCTTTATGAAGGAGTGGCAGGAGTAGAGGAGATAGATACTGTGATGAAGTTAGGGATGGCTCATCCAATGGGACCGTTACAATTGGCTGATTTCATTGGACTTGATGTATGTCTTTCAATTATGAATGTACTTTATGATGGATTTGGAAATCCCAAATATGCACCATGCCCATTGTTGGTTAATATGGTAACAGCAGGTGAACTGGGCAGAAAGTCAGGTGGAGGATTTTATGATTATTCTGGAGGAGGCAAGGAATGGATTCTTTCTCAGAAGTTTAGGAAGTGATTAAGAAAATTTTCGAGATGTGGATAGTGGGGTATAGGCTGATATTTTAAAATTGAAAAGTACTCTAAGTTGAGATTTTTGGATGATCACCAATTTGTGTAATTTTCAAGTGAATAGTTAAGCCAAAAGGTAGCAATTATTGCCATCAGGTATTTAAGTACAGGCAGAAAATCCTCACATGGTAAAGCCTTATAGATGCACAAGTGTGGCTTTTGTACCTCAAATCTACGAAGTCTACTCATGTAAGTGGCAACGCTATTGGTGGGAATATTTGATTAAGATTTAGAAATTGTAAATAGGTTCTGGGTGCAGGACATCTAGCAAATACTATCTGAAAGTGTGTTAAGAGTTTCATTTCCTGATAGTTAGAATGTAAATTAAAGGCATACATATTAAAAGTAATCAATATATATAGTACTTTAGTGTTTCGTAAAAATAAGATATGAGCAATAAGCAAGAATTTTTAGATGAAATGACAAACGGGTATACCTTTAAAGGTGAGTCCATAATTCTAGGAGCGTCAAAACTTGGAGAAGAAGTAATGGCAGAAAGTTTTATCAGAATACCTCTAGAAACACTAAATAGGCACGGATTGATAGCTGGGGCTACAGGTACTGGTAAAACAAAAACACTACAAATTATTGCGGAACAATTATCAGCAAAGGGTGTACCTTCTTTAGTTATGGATATCAAAGGAGATCTTAGTGGTATAGCTGTTCCATCGGATGGACACAAGAAGATTGATGAACGTCATGAGAAGATTGGTTTTCCGTTTATTGCAGATTCTAGCCCTGTTGAATTTTTGACATTGTCTGATGAGCCTGGAGCTAGAATGAGGGCCACTGTTTCAGAATTTGGTCCAGTCTTATTTTCTAAAATTCTACAATTGAATGATACACAGCAAGGTATCGTATCAGTAATTTTTAAATTTTGTGATGATAATCAGTTAGCTCTTCTAGATTTGAAGGACATGAAGAAAGCTCTTCAATATGTCACTGGAGAGGGGAAAGTTGCAATGCAAGAAGAATATGGACGGATTTCAACCTCATCCGTAGGTACTATAATGCGTAAGATTATTGAACTTGAGCAACAAGGAGCCGAGATTTTCTTTGGAGAGCGATCGTTTGATGTAGATGATCTTTGTAGAGTAAATGAAGAGGGGAAAGGGGTGATTTCTATATTAAGATTGACGGATATTCAAGATAAACCAAAGTTGTTTTCAACTTTTATGTTACAGATCCTTGCTGAGATATATGCCAACTTCCCTGAAGAAGGAGACTTGGATAGACCTAAATTGGCGATATTCATTGATGAAGCGCATTTGGTGTTTGACAAAGCTTCTGATGCATTGATGGATCAGATTGAAGTCATCGTAAAATTGATCAGGTCAAAAGGGGTAGGTTTATTTTTTGTAACTCAAAACCCTACAGATATTCCTGATGAAGTACTAAGTCAGTTAGGATTGAAAGTTCAACATGCCCTAAGAGCATTTACTGCAAAAGATAGAAAGGCAATCAAATTAGCTTCTCAAAATTATCCAATCACTCCTTATTATAAAGTGGATCAACTGTTAACTGAATTGGGAATTGGAGAAGCATTAGTTTCAGCGTTAGATAGTAAAGGTAGACCAACACCTTTAGCTCACACATACTTGCGAGCACCACAATCTAGAATGGACATACTGTCAAATCGGGAAATAGACGCGATTATTGATAAATCTAGTATAATTCGTAAGTACAATGAAGAAATCGATAGAGAAAGTGCGTACGAAATTTTAACGGGAAAAATAGAAGATGCTCAATCAAAAGAAGCACAAGAAAAACTTCTCGAACAGAATCGATCTGCGAGATCTTCATCAAGAAGAGGGGAGAAGAGTACTTTTGAAAAAGTGGTTAATAGTACAACAACTAGACAAATAGGTCGAACTGTTGCAAGAGAAATTACTCGTGGAATATTGGGTGTCCTAGGTATCAAAACAACAAGACGAAGAAGCAAAAAAAGAACTGGATGGTTCTAATTTTGAAAAGTAATTGTCAGAAGTTGCAATCTGTGTATTAGATAAGATTAATTATTTTGTAATTAACACACAATGCAATACTTTTGCTATCGTTTAAGTAAATCGAATCTATTAATAAATACCCTATATATTTAATGTCTTTATCACCAAGTAGTAGAAATAGAAATTTATTGAGAGATGTCTTTGCAGCACTTGCTATCGCTGCCATATTAGTCACAGGGTATTTCTTGTATCAAAAGTCATTAGATGAATCTGACTATCTTGACGATAGTGATGAAGAACTAGTAGATGAAAGTTTTGATAGAGAATTCAAATTCGGATTTGATACTGAAACACATCATTTCGAAACCTCCAGAATCAAGCACAATCAGTTTGTTGGTCAAATTCTAACTGACCATGGCATAAGCTATAGTCGAGTCGCTGAGTTGGAAGTAAAGGCAAAAGATGTTTTTGACGTAAGAAACATAAGAGCTGGGAAACGATTTCATCTTGTCAAAAAAGATAGTTGCACCGATGATGCATTAGCTTTTATCTATGAGCCGAACCCACTAAGATATGTTATCTATGATTTCAGTGATTCTGTAGACGTTAAAGTCATTGAAAAAGATTATTCATTGATTGTAGAAATGGCATCAGGGGAGATCAAGTCATCTTTATGGCAATCTATGACTGATCAAGGAATTAATCCGGGTGTTATTGATTTAATGGAAGATGCTTTGGCTTCTTCAGTTTCATTTTACCACACAAAAAAAGGAGATAGATTTAAAGTTATTTACGAAAGAAAATATATTGATGGTGAAGCAGTTTCATTAGGAAAGATGTTAGGTGCGTACTATCAAAACAAATATGGAGAGTACTATTCTGTGTATTATGAAAATGATTTATATACTGGCTTTTATGATATGGAAGGTCGTCCAAGTAAGAAGACTTTTCTAAAATCACCCATAAAAGGGAGTGCGCGTATCTCTTCTAGATTCAACCTGAGAAGACTGCATCCAATCAAAAAAAGAAGAATTCCTCATTTAGGAACAGATTATGCTGCACCTTATGGTACACCAATAATGGCCGTAGCAGACGGTGTAATCACAAAGGCTACTTATAATAAAAATAATGGCAGATATGTAAAAATGCGTCATGATGGTACATACGAGACTCAGTAT
>CAXBGT010000108.1:0-19147 GCA_963975265.1 uncultured Saprospirales bacterium | reverse complement strand
AAATACTTTTTAACTCTTTAAGGGCTTTATACTCCTCAGGCATGACTTTTTTGAAAGCTTCTTTTACAGCAAAAACACCGCCTTTCTCCATCTCTGGAGCTACTTCCTTAATTTTCGACTTAACTAATTTCACGTCGTGAAGTAACATGCCTCTTATCGAAGGAATGTCATGCCACTCGCCTTCTACCGCTAACGTCTTAATTATTATACCGTCTTGATTCATTACTGGTTCTAGCTGTATTGATTCTAGTTTAGAAATATTGTGTCCAGACTGGAATTCACTATTTGGTAATTTCCAAATATCAGGATCATTCTCTAAATCCGAATTGACTAAGAATATTTCTAACCCTTTTTCATGAAATCTATAAATAATAATTCTTGCGGTATCTAATACACTCATAATCTCTTAAATATTGACCAAATGTAACAACTTGTGCTATAACCGCCAAACTATTACTTTTGTTTACTTGATTTCTTTAAATACTTGGTACATTTTCATACCATTAATTAACTTTCTCATTCTAAAATGCCCGCATTAGAATGTCAAGAAGCTATTTATGTATAACATATATATGTAAACTATAGATGGAACATTGATTTAGATTCTACAGCAAATCAAAAACTTTCTAACTTGTTGTAGTAGCTAAACATCCAAAAGTTAACTCACCTCACACTGCGGCAATTACCCATATGAATAACAGCAGTTTTACTTTTCTCGACCTTTTTTAGTGACGTCGGCAATTACACATTAAACTTTTTCATATATTTACGTATTGAAAATCATTCAAACTCTCTTCTGTCTTCGATGATAATATCAACAGATTGACAAGTATGATTTTCAATAAAAAGGACAGATTTTCTGTTAACTTATAGAAAACTACATATAATGTCTCATTCACTTTCTCCAGAACAAGAAGTTGCCGTTGATACTTTATTGAATCAATCTACTTCAGATATCAAATATTTCGATCTCAATACTGCTTTTAAATCTGTGTATCATACTATAGTGAGATCTCTAAATGATCAAAAAAAGGTACTCCTACATATACCTAATGAAAGTAATATTACTGAAGATGTCGCACAACTAATCAATCGCTTTTCACTAGACAATCTTACGATCCAGATAGACAGTCAAATCCCGATTTCAGAGCCCGATATTATAACACTTAGGTCTGTTGTAAAAAAAGAAGTGGACACAAAACCAATTATTGAAAACATATTAGCAACCGAAAGACTTAATATCGCAATATTAAAGACACAACGATACTATAATGCATTGGATACTAAAATCCTTACGAATAGTACTTTTAGGAATTTTGCAACTGCAATAATAATAAACAAAGAAAAAAACAAGTTGCGTGCAAATATGAGTCTCTGTGATTTTAATTTGGAATTAGATTTGGAATTAGATTTGGAATTAAGTCTGAAGGAATTCTATTTGTTAAAAAAAGAGATAAATAGAGCGTCAGAATTATACTCAAAGGAATTTGATTTATTCGACCGGTTAGACATTGTCAAAGACACAGTCTGGACTCATACCCAAGACGCATTCGAAGAGTTGCGGCAAACAATCAAGGCACTAAACGATGAAGGGAAAGATATTACTAAGAAATATATCGAAACATATAATTTGTTAAAAGAAAATGCAGCTTGCGATATAAGTGATAGCATAACTCAACTACTTGCATGTATAAAAAAGCATCAAATAGAATGCACATCCTACCATATCAATGAATTATATCGAAAGCCATTAAAAGGTGCTAAATTCTCGTTATTTGGTAAGAAAACACAGTTCAATTCCAATTCAACTTATATAGGGGCATTTGATGAGGTTTCGAAATTAATAAGTGAGATCTCATCAGATTGGTTCGAAGCGTTGCCAGCACCGCAAACTGCAGAAATTACATTTGATTACATCCATAACTTCTTATCCCAAAACGAAGATGATGCACCTATTTATGCTAAAAAAATAAAACAACACCTAACTAATTCCATCCATAGGATAAACAGGATTAATACTACATCAGAAGATGTAAAAATATTGGACATAAGACTTTCTGAGTTTATTTCTAAAATTGAAAACTTAGACTTTATCAATCAAAATTTTAACGCAAATACCATCAGCTTCACAAAGCAGATGCATATGAGCAGGTATATTTCTGAAATTCTTGAACAATGCTACAACCTAATTGGAGATGAAACACCATACACACAGTGGAAAACTGAGATTCGTTCACATAGTAATATAACAAACCTGCTTATTGCCGAACTTAAAAAAACACCTCAAAATCAATGGAATCTGCAATTTGAATATTGGTACAATGAAACGATCAAAGAAACGATTATTTCTGATCTATCAATTGACAAACAACACATTGGAAACATCAGAACTATTAGTAAAGAATTAGCAATAACCAACATTCCCGCATTAATAAACAAGTTGCAACTTACTAGAATCGAAGCGACGGAAAAATTAAGAACGAATTCAAAGGAATTATACAATACCCTTTTCAAAAAGAAATCACAACTTGACACTACGTGGAATGAGATTTCACAAACGGACCGACCTTTTCTTCAGGGATTCTTTCCAATACACACAAATTCTGATTTAATCAATAATTCAGAATATGATATTACCATAAGCTTTAGTAGAAGAGATCCCAATGATACAGAGGCGCCTTCAGTCCACTACATTTCGCCAATACTACCTGAAGACATTGAAGAAATGAGTGACACTAAGGACTTATTCTTGTACCTTAATGAGTATCAATACAAAGCTACATTAACAGAATTACCAAATTCTGAGAAACTAAAAGCTTCTAAAAAGTTAGCAAAATTTATTTTATCTCTTAATCAACAAGTAAAAATATACCAAATCAAAAAGGGCAACATCATATCACTATTACCAGCATCAGATGATGCTTTTTTTGAGAGAACTATGGACAGATTTGGCATCAAATCAATCGAGACGGCTGGAGCATTGTATGATAAACTGACTGAGAGTATTTTATTTACAAATAGACAACCATATTTATTGATCAAAGATGAATTAATCAATCCTGAACTGCATCAACACCTTGCATGGCAGGCCAAAATATTGCAAATATTCAAGACCGCTGGTTATAAAATTTTATCTATTAATACGTACAAACAACTAATTGATAATGATCTTGCCTTTGAAGACCTGATTAGTCCGTTTTTGATTGAATCAAACAATGAAAAAGAAGACCAGCCGAAACAGATATCTCCAATCGAAGATAGTCATGAAATAAAACCTTCTTTGAAGGCCTGAGTGCATGATAGACATTAATCTACATCAATATAAAGATCAACTTAAGATCAAAAAAGAAGGAAATTCAATTTTTATTTTTGATCTAATAAGGAAGAAGTACATTGTCCTTCAGCCAGAAGAGCTTGTTCGACAACTTCTGATCCTGCATCTTATTAAAATTGGCTATCCAAAAGAAAAAATTCAGGTTGAAAAAGGACTAAACGTTAATGGTCTAAGACGAAGATTTGATGTAGTTGTGTTTGATCAAAAGTTTCTTCCATATTTACTAGTAGAATGTAAATCGCACACGGTTCCCATTTCACAAGATACTTTTGATCAGATTACAATATTGAACTTCGTGCTCCATATCTGCTAGTTACCAATGGGATACAAACATTTTGTTCCGAATTAAATTTTGAGAATAAAAACATTACCAACTTATCGGCCATTCCCCAAATAAAGAAATAGGTTTTTCATTCTAAAACGGCATAGAAAGTATAGAATAGCTTTAAATATCTACTTCTTCTATTCTATTCTACAATTGAAAATAAACCAAAAATTCCGCTTTTCATTTTCCTTCCTTATATTACACAATCGATGCAATTACATATTTGATAAGTTTTTCCACTATTTTTTGTAGCGTACTGAACATTATGTGCATTATATCTATATAAATCATGAAGTAATTGATAGTTGGCTTCGTATAAAATGATGAGAATGAAAAACACAATACTTTTTCTTTTAGGATCGATGTCCTTCTTATTTAGTAGTACAACTGTCCAAGCTCAATGTAATTTGGAAGCCAATTCTATCGTATGTCCGTTTGAAAAAATCTTTATATCCTATAATTCAGATGCACCATTTAATAGTGTAAAAGTCAGTGCTTTCAATCAAACAGGAACTATTAATATTCCCGCTCTTATCCAAAACAAAACAGATGCATCCGCTGAAATTATATTTCTAGAGCAAGGAAATGCCGAAATAGTAATCCAATTCTACCAAAATGCTACTGTTGTTGACGTTTGCAACCAAAATGTGATGGTTTTTGGTGGTGAACCCATCACGGCTTTAGGCATGGTTAGTGATTATCTCGGAGATCAAGTCGCATGTGAAGCTATTGATATTGATTTTGACATTTTGCTCAATTGTCCCGATTGTTCTCAAGCATGGACAATCAATGGACAATCTGTTGATCTCCCTCAAGAAGGATTTACTTCAGGAAACTTTCAATCTATAACTACAACCCTCGCTATTGATTCATTAGGTGAATATACGCTTTGTCAAGTAGTACTCAAGGCGGATTCCGCTTGTTTTGTCGAAGATTGTGTAATACTCAGTATCATAGAAATCGTTGATTCTCCTAAATTTGAAATTGTTGATGAAGAAGATATAACCTATTGTTTGGGCTCAGAAATAGGATTTAAAAACACAACCGAAGTACTGGAAAATGTGACGTATCATTGGACAGTTTCATACGATACTCTTGTTTGGAATTACTACGGAGAAGATTTTAGTTTTTCTTTTGATTTCCCAGGTGAATACTTGGTTTCACAGGAATACACTTTAACGAGTAACACTAGTTGTACTTCTCCTGTAACTTCAACTGTTATCACTATTTCTGACTCACCTAGCTTAAGTATATCATGTAATGGACAATTGTGCTTCGAAAATAAAATCACCTACCGAGCTCCAATAAACTGTGCAAATTACAATTGGGTTTTTGATCCCAACTTAGGAACATTGGTCAACCTAGAAGACTCCATAATCACCATCAAATGGAATGAAGTACCCGTCTATACCGAAACGGAATTACTCCTTTTTGTTAATGACTGTGAGACAGATGTCTGTCAACAACTATCAAGAAAAATAACACTTTTTCCCTCTGAAATAACAATCGATGGCGCATTAGATCTCTGTGATAATGGAGCATTCATATATTCTACTGACTATATTCCTGGTGCAGACTATCTATGGGAAATTCACTGTCGAGATCTTTTCTTTTGTAGGAGAATTCAACTTAAAAGCAACCGCATTCATAGAAAACAGAGACTGCGAAGTTTCTACTTCTCAAAAAATCAGAAGATTTAATTTTATTTACAATGATAAACTATGCCGTGAAGATTTATTTAAGGTAGAGTTTCTACCAAAGACTGATGAAGACATATTATGGACTATCACAAATGAAGAAGGTACTTATTTTAAAGAAGAGCTTAAATCTGGCTTAAGTAGTTTTCTAGCATTTGGATTTCCTAGTGGTGGCATTTATACCGTTACCGCAGCTATTCCTTCTCTTGATTTTACATGTGAGTCAGCATTGGCATTTGAGGTAATCGAATCTCCAGAGATTATATTAACTGGACCACTTTCTGTGTGTGTCGGTGAAGCTTACTCCTATTCATTATTGGATCTTGGTGCAAATGATTTGGTAATTTGGGAGGTATTTCAAAATGGAATGTTCACAGAAATTACAGCTCAAGAAATAACTGTCACATGGCTGGAGGGCGGAGCTCCATATTTGATTAGAGTGAAACGGAGTACTGAATCCTCTCCTGGACAAATTTGTGAATCTGATGATTTTCTATACAGTATAAACGTCATCGATCCCAATTCTCTCTCCATCACAGGGGAGGAAACCGTTTGTTATGATGCTGTATCAACTTACAAAATGTCCATTCCTGGTGCGTACGACTGGTCAATAGAACCTCCTTACATGGGAACAATTATTGACGGTGAAAACTCTGACAGTATTACTATACAGTGGCACTATGCCCCTGGTGTTGGAAGTGCTACTTTGAGTTATATAACGGAAATATGTGGTCAAGAGATGGCAGCAGAATTAGTAGTAATATTTGCTCCATTCCAACCCATAATAAATCTACCAGATAAAATTTGCCAAAGTACTAGATTAAAAATCGAAGTAGAAAATTTAAGTAATTATGATATCATTGAATATTTTATTAATGGAGAATTAGTTGCAGATGATAGACCATGGTACTTCTACACTTTCAATGAGGCAGGATGGGTTGATGTACAAATCAAAATATTAAATCCTAATGACTGCCCAGGACTTTCAGATACGACCATAACGATTTATGTAGATCCAGCACCCCTATTTGAATTCGAATATACTGGTTCATTAGTTCAGTGCCCTCAAGATTCTTTTGAAACGATATCAGCATCCCCAGATCTTCAAGATGGACAACATTATTACACTTGGATTTTAGATGGAGATACTCTAAAGCAAGGATTTGGCAACATAAAACTCTATAGCTGCTTAGTCACAAGAGAAATGATATTAAATGATACTACATTAAACCTAATTATTACTTCACCAAACGGGTGTGTGATCTCCAAAGGGATACCACTTAATTTCACCTGCGATCCGCCACCGATTAAATGTGAATGTAAAGAAGAGGTGGTAGCATCCATAGATTACATCATAAGACACGAATGTAACCTTATCTCATTTGGCGGTTCGTTGGATTTCAGTACAGTGCTGTATGCAGAATGGAGGATTGCTCAAGGAGACACCATCACCTCTATTCCTATTAATGGTGAAGCGGATCTTACTCAAGACTCATTGTACCTTACGGATGACCTTACCGTCGGAGATGTTGCTCTACGTGTACTTTGTGATGGTCAAATTAGGCTAGATGATGGGACGTTTCAAGATACTATCTGTGACTTTATACAGGATGGTGAAAACTTTCCACTATTCTACCCTCAAGTTGATCGAACCTACGTGTGTAATGATAATCTAAATTTTGACATCACCTTGACTAATAGACGGTATCCTACATCACCACCCGAAGATGAATATACTTTAGCTTGGACAATAAATGGATTGGCATATAGTGGAGAAGTAGTTGAAGTTTTGGATATTCAGGCGGAAGAGGACATTGCTATCTCACTAACACAATGCACATTAGACGGGTTATATTGCTGCACAAGAGATACAATTATTAAATCTCCACCCCCATTTGACCCGCAAATCATATTGCCAAATGGTACCTGTGAAAATGAATTGTGGGAATTTACTATTGACCTTGACCCAATGTCAGTTCAATCTATCCTTTGGGACTTTGGTGATGGTTCAGGAAGTACTTTAGTGACAACGGAAAAAGGATATGATAATACTGATGCACAGTCTATTAGTGTTATTGTTACTAATGATCTCGGGTGTACAGCATCCGATACAATAATGATAGAATCATTTGAGAACCTCATTGATGGCGAGATAGACTTCACCAATGCTCCGTGTGACTCCGAAGCGCCACTCACTTACATAGAAAACAATAAATCTGTTATCGTATCATATGAATGGAGTGTTTTTGAAGCAGGGGATACGTCTACCATTATCGTAACAGAATCTGGAAATTATGTAGTCACCGTAACAGATAATCATGGATGTACAAGCATTTCAGTGTTGAATAATGCTAGTATCAATGAATCATTCAGTCGTGGCATATTTGTAAAAGAAGAAAATTGTGGCATAGCGAATGCTTTCATCTCCGCAAATGATCAATTCATATATACTTGGTATCTTAATGGAGACTCTACGTCCATGGGTGGGAGTATCGCTATTACCGAACCAGGGCAATACAATGTTCTTGTTGTTTCTACATTGATCAGCACGAATACAATATGTGACTCTATTTCTAAAACAATAATCGTTCACCCTCAACCAGAGCTTCCCAATGTGACATCTGTAATAACATTCTGTGATCCTCTTATTGCTGAACTGACAGTCACAAATTATCCCGAAGTAAACTGGACAGGAATTGGAATCAATGAAGTTTCTAATACCTTTAACACATCAACTCCAGGATTGTACTATGCTAGATACACCGACGAAAATAGCTGTGCCTCAAGCAGAACGGTTAATATTATAGACAACAAGGTTAACTTTGACTATCTAACGGATATCTGTTTTCAAGCATGTCGAGAAGACTTGGATAGTCTGCAGTTTGTTATTCCTGGAAATGAACAATCATTTATCGAATGGTCTTGGTCATCTATTGATTCAACCGGATTAGAATATACGGTAGCCGCATCATCAGGTACTATTCCTGAGTTGATCGTGAATGATGAAATGTATGACTACCTAGAACTTAAAGTGGTTGCTAGTGATTGCGAATATAGCTCTGGGCAAATTCCCCTAGATATTATCCAATGTATTATCATAGTAGAGGATGAAGACGTCTTGTGCGATACGATTGATATTTTTAGCTCAGATTGTGGATTTACTGTCTATGAATGTGTTGTTTCTGAACAAAATGGAGGACCAAAATACTATTATGAAGGTCACATTTCTACTAATTCGCCAGCATTTCTGTGCCGTGACAGTTTGATAGCCTCTATGAGTAATGGGCACATTGACATTCTCAATTTTGAAACCATCGTCAACTCTGACGGAACACTTTATATTGATTACTCTGCGAACATATTTATTGATAACATCCATGAATTTGAAGAAAATGGGGCATACATACGTTTTGATTTTTGTGATGAAATGGGTATTGAAATTTACTGTATAGAGTATCTACTTCCATACAGATCTTGTAATGTAGATTTTGATTGTCTGATCGACTGTGTAGGTATTTTTTATGGGACTGAAGCGTATGTTTATGTTAATTATTGTCTCAACTTGACTGATGTGGTACAAGATGACTGCACGCTAGAGTCGTACTATATGACTTTGGCTATGACAAATGATTCAGATTCTAAATTGATCTACGAGGAGGTTATTACTGGCGATTTCAATCAATTGTATTGCCTAGATATTCCTATCTCTATTGAAGATTTCACAAGTGGTGAGTTTGAATGTCTTGAGATGTATGTGGAAGGTGATTGTTCTGATATTCTTTGTTATGATTATCAGTGCGGAGCATTTTCTCCAGGTTTTGAGTCAAATGGTTCTAATACCAGTAGCAGAACATCTTCTACGAGACTGCCTTTCAAGATCGTCTCACCGTCGGCTCCAGAAATACAAATCTATCCAAATCCCAGTAACGGGAAGATGACAATTTCATACACTGATTTTGAATATAATGATAGATACCTTATCAAAAATACATTAGGCCAAATTGTCCAGAATGGAGATATTGAAACGGCGCATTCAAGAATAGATTTAAGTGATAAGAATGAAGGTTTTTATTTTATCTCTATAGAGCGTGATGGGGAGATCCTGGTGAGTAGGAAAGTGTTATTGGTGGATTGATTGGTGCTGAAAATGACGATTAGAATGACCTAAAAATTACTAAAATACATGGTGAGATACCTTTTATTGTTTGTGCTATAATATTTGGATTTCTGTTTTCCGTTTGGAGAATATACGAATCTAAGGGGACTCAACTACAAGGAACTGCTGTAGAATAGGTTCTCTCAAGATTGTACCTGCTGCCATTTATAAGACGCAGTTGATTTTAGTCATTTGTTGCTAGATATCATGTGCTGGCTTTTCAATAAAGACTTTCCTACTTGCTAATACCTCCATCCTACAAGATCCGAGCCCTGAGGCGCTATGGTCTCAACCTTCGCAGCATACTTCTTAACAAACATACTATGGTACCTTAACCTTGTTAGATGATTTCCATTTTCGTGATCACCATTCCAACAGTGCTCAGCTCTATCGCCGTAATCTACTTCGCCGTTGTAGTAGGGAGCAGAGGTTTCTTGTAATATTTCTTCTGCCAGATAAACCGCATTGTTTAGATAGTAGTTATCCATATCTCCACAGTAGAGATGGATTTTATTTTCCCAGTCTTTACCATGTTTATTCCAATCTCGTTTCATGATATAGGCTAGGTCATAATTATCTTTCCAATATGCCGCTACCTCTTTATCTATTTTACCTGTTACTTTATCCCAGATTCGTCTTGGATATCCTTCATCGTCGATTGGAGAGTAGGTGGCTTCCCAAATATCCCATTGTTGCCCAGATCTACCTTTGCTACCGAGGACTATCTCACGATAGTTCATATCTTTAAGCATAGCATCTACATTACCGAGATTGTCCCTATGGCCAGCGACCATAGTTTTTCTAAATTGTCCTTTTTTATAATAAGCATTTTCGTCCTCATATATATTTACAAGACAGTATGCTCTGAAATCTATTGGGTCAGGACATGCGGCGAAGCACATACCGTATTCCTTGGGGTACTTGACTTGTACGGCTAGTGCTTCCCAACCTCCTGTAGATCCTCCATAGACAAATCTCGACCAACCTTCACCGATTCCTCTAAACATCTTCTCGATGTATGGTATAAGTTCATATGTGAGCGCATCTCCGTAAGGTCCCTGAGCCTCTGAGTTCACAGCATAAGAGTCATCATAATATTGCGTAGGGTGCTGAATCTTAACGGCAAGTACTCGAGGAAAGTCAGCTCCTGTCCATTCCTTGTAAAAATTGTATGCTTCTTGTTCCTCGATACGATTGTAACCATCTATCTTAAATCTAGAACTATATTCTGCTTTCAAATTGGGATCTGGTGGCGTAGTTCTGAAACCACCAAAATCTCTAGGGAAATGACCGTGCATTATTGCAACAGGATATCTAACGTCAGGGTGTTCATCGAAACCTTCTGGTAGTAAAACATGAGCACCTAAATAGATGTCTCTGCCCCAAAAATCACTAAGCATTTTGCTCTTCATCTTTATATGCTTAATGTACTTAGTATCTTTTGGCTCTTCGATTGGCGGTATGATTTGATCCATTGAGATGCTGAGTGCTCCCATCATATCTCCGTTGATGTTTATTTTTTGAGTAGTCGAATAGACGTTACCAGGAGCACGATTCCATTGCTGACCTTCACCTCTGTCCATCGGTAGTTTTACAACATGTCCATCTGACCGATTAAATATCTCATACTTGTGAAACAATACCTGAATAAAATACTCTCCAGTAGGTATATCATTAAAATTTTGGATAGGATAGCCAAATGATGATAAATCAAAAGTCTGTGAAGTGTTGGGATTCCAACTTTCTACATCCATTCCAAATGCTTGGCAAGAATTTACATTATCACTCAATTGAAATCTGAGATCCAAATCATTATGAGATGAGATCAATAGAACCAATCTGCCATCTAAAACTTCATCATAATGATTGCTTGGGTAACCAATATTGATAGATTTCTCGCCTGGTTGCTGAGGAGCAATCGCCATTTCTTTATTCATGGCCTCAGTTGTTTTTGGATAGCAAGAGAGGAATATAGCAGCTAAGAATCCGATAAATACTTTTGTTGTCATAATTACTGATTTAGATATCTATTCCTAATGTAGGAATAAAATTCAGACTTTGTTTATTTAGACAATAGATATCGATTTATTGATGCCCGAGCTACGCTAGTTTAGTGAAGATGTACGGCCTTTCATCAAGTAAATAGTAACTGTAACGCTAATAAAATTCCAATGACTTCAAGGATAATTTCGCCAATGGCATATTGAAGGTATTGTATCATTGTTTCATTGGTTGGTCTTGGGGAAGGCTAACGGTCTTCGGGATATGTCGAGATTGGGAGCGATACCGACTTTATCGTAGCGAAGCAGATGCCAATTCCACATGATTCGGGTTTTCCAAGACCGATATGATGGGGATTGCGCAGCGCAGCGGAGTAATTCCATCATATCGGTCTGTGCAATTGCATTAGCTGCGTTTAGCGACTATTGACATTTTACACTTTGTTGGCATTTCGTTTTAGATTCCTATTCGATATGTTTTTTTATCCATCCCAATACCTTTAATTGTAAGAGATTTCCATTCTTTAGGGAGTATAGGATTCTTTTGGATTATTCCTTCATCTGAAATTTCTAATCCTCCAAAACCAAACAATATAGTTTGCAACATTCCGCCTGCCCCTGTTGCAAAATATGAATGATTTGCTGTTGCTGTTTCTGAAAGTGCTCCAAATGGCTTTTGTTGGTTAGGAACGTAACTTTCTTTAAATAATCTAAATGCGTTGGCTGCATCTCCTTGACGAGCATAAAGGACGGCAAATATTGACTTGCCCATTGCAGGTCCTTCTTTGGCCAACCTAGGTTCGTAGAATTTTAAGTCTTTCAAAATTGTTTCCTTATCATTTACGATATTTAGAGGATAGGATAACAAATTTACATCTGCCTGTTTAATTCTATCACCATCGTATGCAGCATGTTCCTTTGTGGTTCCGTCTGGAAATTTCAAAATGTTAATATAGCTAGCAACCTCTTTCCATTCTGGATTTGGAGTAATTCCTAAGTCTTTTGCTGCCAAATCCGCATACTCCAAAGCCGTTATTGCAGCACCATTGGTAAACGCATTGTCATTCACATTTGGAGCAAATTCATTTGCCCCAACAACATTGTTTATTGAATAGCTGCCGTCATTATTTTTAGTCACCCTGCTCACCCAAAAGTCAGCAACTTCTCTCATTACAGGATACCCCTTTTCTTCTAACCATTTTTTACTTTTTGTCACTCGATAGTAATTCCAAAATGCAATCCCTATATCTGCGGTAATATGATGTTCGAAAGGTCCTGTTAATGCAAAAGGTGGAGTAGCTTCTTCCCCAGTATCATCACTTTCCCAAGGAAACATAGCACCTTTATAACCATAGTTAATGGCTCGTTTCTTAGCAGGTTCTAGTCTGTCAGAACGATAATTGACCAAAGAACGGGCAATATTCTGATTCAGCAAGAGCAAAGGAGGAAACATCCATAATTCTGTATCCCAAAAGATATGTCCATTATACGGAACTTGTAAGGATAAGCCCATTGGAGCAATACTCAAATCTGAATCACCTCGTCCAAAAGCATATAAATGATAAAGTGCTAAACGAACATCTTGTTGGGATTGTAAATCACCTTCAATAATTATATCACCTTCCCAAAGTTCTTCCCATAACGCTCTATGACCTCCTAAAAGCACTTCACGAGAATTTAATAAATTGAAAATGACCATTCTTTCTGATTCAGACTTTGGGTCAGAAAAATCTGCCGTTGTACATTCAGCCCCTGTCCATGCAAATTCAAGACTACTACCTTTTTTAATCTCTTTTTCAAAAGAAAGTGTGTTTTCATAAGGTGAAACGATAGTGTGAGTCAGTTTTGGTCGTTGATGTTCTCTTGATGAGTTGATATGGTGCCAAACGAAAGTACCCGAAGTAGCTACTAAGTGTTTGCCAAATGGCGTTTTGGCAATTGACTGTAAAATCGGCATAGTCGTTTCTACATCACGCAGCAATTGATATGTGTTTTGTGGATTTTGATATTTTTCTGGCGTTGTTATTTTACCAATTGCCTTAATCTCTATATCATCCAATGCAGAAATTTTTACATCAATATAACCTGTATATTGAAGATTGCGGAGAGCATAAACGGTACACGAAATTTTGGCCTTTCCTTTATAGTCAAAATGAGTTGTAAATGCAGCTTCTTTCATGTCAATTGTCTGCGACCAATTGCTTATGTTCATGACAGTCACTTGTTCTCCGTCTATACTAACTTCTAAATTCCCAAAATCCATTCCATGTACTATTTGACTTACTTTAAGAGCTGGGTCAACATCATAAACATTATTTAGTACAGTATGCTTTATTTTAAACGGTTCGGCTGAAGTTAGCATCCCTATTCTGCCGTTTGATATAGCTATTCCTGTATATTCTTCTTTGTCAGTTGTAGTAATGTGCCAACCATCATTTTGGGCATGTGAAAATATACTTGATAGTAAAATGATGGAAATTAATAATTGCTTCATATTTTTCTTTTTTTAATGGTTGACAACGGTCTTCGGAATATGTGAAGATACGGAGGGAAAAGTGGCCGCAGGACTCTACGAAGAAGAATTTTTTATTTCGTATTTCCTTCGTATCCTATGACATGAGGACTTGGGGAGCGATAGCGAACTTACAGTAGTGAAGCGGAGGCCAATTCCACATGACTCGGGTTTTCCCCAAGACCGTTATGATGGGATTGCGCAACGCAGCGTGTAATTCCATCATTACGCCTAAGCATATCGAGCGGTTGACCAAAGGAAAGCTGATCTGATATGCAATGCTATATCTCGTTTTTTCTATTTGCATACACCTCTGTATTTAGACTTTTCAAGTTGGGACTCTTTACTCAATTAATTCAATACTAGAAGGACTACTACTAAATTTTATAAACCCAATTGATGATACTATTAAATATAAAAACAACATATTCAAAAAGAAATCATTAGAATCCTGATTGTGATTTACATAGTTAAAATACATACTGTAACACCCTTGTCGTGCCTATTCATTAATAATCCAAGTATGTTGTAAACTTCCAACTACCCACTGATCTTCAACGTTTGCCATTGAATGATTATATAATTTTAAAGTGTCACTTTCATAGTCAAAATGATAAATCTCATGTTCTTCATCGTTGGAATTGGAGAATTTTATCCAATCTTTAGCCATCCAGTCCATAGTACCATCCGTAAAATGAGCATTAAAATTTGTAAATTTTTTATAACTTGAACAGTCTCTATTTGACTTCAATGAAATTGAATAAACAAGTAAGAAATGTCCGCCCATGCGGCGAGCGTAAGATTAGATTAAAAACACTACTACATCTTTAACCAAAAAAATCATCTGTAAACCATCGTTCTCTATCTTCATAGTTAGAAAATTGAGACTTTTTCGAACTTAAATATCAAAACCCTATTTCATTTTACAATATACATTGCAGTTTAACGAGGCTATAATCCCATCCCTTTTTATTGATTTGTTGTGTGAACGAATTTAATACTTTACACAGATAAGAGCTGTTATGTTAAATTGGTCCCGTTTTAAACGGGACACTGTCAAAAATGCTAAAAGTCGTAGAAGATTTCAATCCTTTGGTACTAATTGTTATACACTGCAATTCGTACCAGTTGAAATGAAGAGAATAGCTTTTTCTTCCAAAATTCCCAAATTTCGCTACTATAGCTTGATAGTTTTTATCATTTAGATATTCTTCAACCGCAACGATTTGATTGACAACTAATTCTGCAAGGAAATCAGAATCATTTGTATATTTGCACGCATTGCAAATGCAATATGGATAAGGTTTGACAGAGTTCAGCTAATAATTCGAAAACAAAACAAGCATAAGGATCATTTTTATAAATTGGGGCTTTACTTCAAGTAAACATTATCAATAAACACCTCACCTTGAACCCAGGATTCATTCTCATCCTTTGGATTCCAGAAAGCGAATGGAATATGCACATTTAATAGATCCAAACCTTCAAAATCGAAAAGCGGGATCGTGTATTCCACAAATCCATCTTCTACAGGCATAGCATTATAATCATCTAGAAAGATCGCTGCTGCACTATTGGAGCTCTCCAGTTTAATTTCTGCTTCGTACAATTCTTCAGACATTTTAACTGAAAAATGGAGTTCGGAATATCCACTAATATCAACTCCTGATTCCAGCTCAAACCATGCTCCTCCCCAGGATAAGCCTGGGAAATTATAAACTAGGCTTTGATCTCCATCGATGGCCATACCGGAGAGGTAAACATCCGGAGCACCTATTGGTCCAAGCCCTGTAATTCCCACGTCTCCAAATAATGTAAAATCTTCCTTTATTGCTGCATTTCCAATATCAGGTGGCAAATTCCCACCTAGCGTTTCTTCTTCAATATTCAAGGCTGGAGCTGCAGGTGCATCGTAGTCATCTTTACTGTATACCCGAATATAATCTACGAGCATAGATTGAGGAAGGCTCGTGGTATTATCTGGATTACCAGGCCAATAACCTCCAACTGCAACATTCATAATGAGGTAAAAGCTCCGTTGAAATTCCTTCATATCTTCTTCAATCGGAATGTTCCCGATTTCAACTTCATCCACACTAAAAATGATGGACTGATCGGTCCATTCTGCTCTGAAAATGTGGTAATCATCACTAAAAGTACCGGAACTCAAATCGAAGGATTCCTGGAGCTCTCCTTTACCATAATTACCATTCGTATAATGAAGGGTCGAATGATAGGTAGATGGCTCGTGACCCAGCACTTCAGCGATATCGATTTCACCACATCCAGGCCAATCCACTTCATCATTATTATCACCAAGCATCCAGATGGCTGGCCATATTCCCTGCCCTTGTGGCATTTTAGCTCTTACTTCAATACGCCCAAACCTGATACTTACTTTGTCCTTGGTGGTTATCTTAGAGGAGGTGTACCCTCCATTTCCATCTTCTAATGCTGTTATAGATAAAACAGACATGGTATCATCTTCAATGATTGCGATATTATTCGCTTCAGTTGTGTAAATCTGCAATTCATTATTCCCCCATCCCGCAGGCAATCCGTAATCTGTGCCATCTCCAGTTTCGAAATTCCAATTTACCTTATCAATATCCGCTTCATTGAATTCATCCGACCAGGTAAGCGTATAACCGTTATCTTCTTCCTCTAAATCCTCTTTTGAACAGGAAAAAACGAATATCAAGAGGAAAAGGGAAATTACTAAAGCCAGGAACTTTGTCCAATTATTGGTTGGTTTAATATCAATATTTGTATTCTTCATCTTATCATCAATTTTATTATACTGTCCTTGTAATGTACTATGTCAATTCTAATTTCAAAGCTACAAAATCTATTTAAACTTGTAAAACGTTTTAGCATATCCTTTGATCAGAATTAGATGTATTTTCATCTTCCCAGTTCTGACTGACGTTATCTAAGTCGCTGACTATCAGCGTCTATAATTATTTAATTTTGACTTTTATTATCATAAAGATACTGATTCGTTAGCAAAGGAAATTTGTTTTCCAGTGAAAAATTGAAAGATTCATGTCTAGGTAATTCAAATTTAATTACATCATATAAACTGTGATTTTTTTAACAAACATCACACTTGAATTTATTTTTTTTAATCATTTAATCATCAGCGTTTTTACTTCCATTTATTTCCCTTTTAATAATACCACATAACCTCCAAGAGCATGTGGAGGAGTGAGCAACGAACTCTTCTATCATCACTCAATGTTACTTACCGTGTTACCATTTGCTATATTAGATTTTAAACTGTATAAAGTTTGAAAGGTAATATTACTTAATGAGGTTTGGAATAGTTTTCAAAGTGTTTACTGTTTGCATGCATTGAATCATGGTAAAACTCCTCGGCAGCAATTCCTTCGTAAGTTTTATTGGTATTTAAATAGATAAAAGTAATCCTCAAATTGCTCAGCATCAGATTGGATCAATTTCAAAGAAGTAAGTGAAGCAAGAAGATAAAAAAATGGAATCCACCAAATAACTGGGTGGTAGTATTTTAATGAATTTGTATATCTGCTCTCTTTTCTATGTCTCTTTAAATAATTTGCATTTCTAGCCACCAAGAACATACTACTTTGAAATGTCAATTGTTCCTCCTTTGTAGGTTTGCGGTTTCTTACAATTGCATTCTGCTTTTGAATCGCTTGATAAAAATTACTCTTAGTTCTCTTCCCAATGTAGATACGACCAGGTTTTATCATTGTGCCTAAGAAAGGGACATCCTTGCTATAATGTTGCAAGTAAATCTTCTTAGGATGCAGGGTTAAATGAAGTTCATTATTTAGAAAATTGCCTAATGTGCTTATAAGCTCTTTAAGCAATGATTTGTCCTCTAGTACAATGACAAAATCATCAACATATCTGCCATAGGATCTGATGCCAATCATGTTTTACTTAGTGGTCAAATTTGTCCATACAAATATTGGCAAATACCTGACTGGTGAGATTTCCTATGGGTAGACCACATCCAATAGGACTATAAAATAGACTTTTATTTTTTTTGTAAGCCATCCCAATCAGATTTCCTACCCTTTATTATACAATTTGTGGCAGGATTATTCATTACTACTTTCTTGATACACGAGAATAAGAACTCCCAGTCAGTGAAACTGTATTTATTGTCAAGAAATGACTTTAGCATTTCGATTAACAAATCCTAGTTAATATTTAGGGAAAACCCTTGAATGTCAAGTTTCAGATTGTAACAATCCCGAGTATATGCTGCCGAGCATTCTTTAATGCATTCATCGATACACCTTACATACTGGTAACTATTGATGTAAGCGCATCTCTAATTAAAATTCGACCGCTAATGCGGTTTTAATAAATAGATAAATTGTTAAATTGTTAAAAAGCCCGAACTGCCCGAACAACGTAATTGTCGCTCTTATTGAAGTTGAACTGAATGCCATTGTCGAAACTCTGTACCCACGCAACGTTGTTGCCGACCTCTGTAGAACTCCAGTACCAATCAGCCGCAAACCCGCCAAGCCCGGCTTGATAAAGATTAGTATACATCAAATTCAGCTCACCTGCCGAAGGTAAAAACCAAGTGCCATCATCATAAGAAGCACAAATCGCTGCAGCTATGACTGAGGAAGTACATTCATTCAAAATAACAGCCGTGTTTGTAACACCATCTCCAACTTCTGCTCCAGGACCAGATGGAGGGAAGTTAGTAACATTTGGTAAACCAGGTATATCTGTACCAATACACCCCCATTCTGCTCCCACGCTTTGATCTTCAGGTGCCGCTACCAAACCAGTACCATCAGGCAGTAGATAGAAGATGATACCACCTCCATAGTTTAACCCATAGAAATCTGTGATGGATGCACCCCCATTGAGAATAGCCAATGGTGTATACCCTATATTAAGTAATCCTTGTACTCCTGTAGGCCCTAACCCAATAGCAAATGAAAGCAAAATATTGTCTACATAAGCCTTTGTCGCCGCATCCTGTGCAGATATAGGATCTGCGACATTCTTAATAAGCCCTGATTGTACGTCTATTGAGTCCGCTATTAGTCCGCCCTCAACTTCTACATTTTGACTAATTATTAAAACTGGACATAGAATTATAAATAAAATAA
>CAXBGT010000107.1:0-19168 GCA_963975265.1 uncultured Saprospirales bacterium | reverse complement strand
ATTAGAGGGTAGACTCTCTACTCTATTATATGGATTCCCGGTAACCGAAATTTGAGCAAACTCTGCAACTATCCTATAGCAGTAGGTAATTCCTTTTTCTACATTATTATCCAATGCTGTGTATCTACCATTTTGTTTGGCTTTGGTCTGGAATATTATCTTTTCATATGCTCCACCAGTCAACCCAGGATTACAAATATCAATATCTAATGGCGTGCTACCAACCTTGCGCCAAACTGAAAATGCTTGGAAATAATTATTGTCTGTCATTTCACACGCATATGGTGCATCCCAAAATATTCTAATACCACCGACTTCAGATTCCGCTTCTACAATTTCTGGCGCAGGCCCTACTACCTTTATCCTCACAGTCTTCAAAGTAGCCAATCCTGTACTATCAGCAAACGAATCATCTACAGCTCGCAGAACCACTTGGTAGTATCTATCTGAAATATGATTACATGTTGTCTCCCACACAAAATTTACTTTATATTCTGGTTCTGCAAATCCTGAATAGTTCTCAATTCTTGCTTTATTATTTTCCACCACGAAGGGTCCACCGGATGCCATAAAACCAACTTTGTCGCCTTCATTGGGGTCATCAATTCGAATTTCAATGTTGACTTCTTCTCCTGCGATTACACAGATTTCTTCAATTACATCTATAATCGGTGGATCGTTATCACAGACACCAACTAGTATCTGCATATCCCGTATTATCGAATTAAGCAAAACACCATCCCTCCATTCATTGATTTGAATGGCAATATTATATTCTCCCTGTTGTTTAGGAGTATTCCATACAAAATCTCCTGTCTCAGGATCTAATGAAATCTTATTCTGGGGCCCTGGACTGACCTCATCAGGAAATAGATATCCAGGCACTTCATCTTCTGCAGAACTTCTGGGCACGACCAATTCATAAGATAAACTATCACCATCTGGATCATATGCATTAGGATTGTGTGTAAAAATTTTATTAGCACAAGCACGATCCAATGGAGGTTGGAGAAGGATAGCAGAACTGTTTGTTCCTTGAAACTGTGGGTCTAATAACGTAAATGTTGTGGATAGAAAAAACTCAACTTCCACTGAATTTGGATAATTTACATTTAAAATATTTGCTACTCTATTGGGATCAGCAAACCCAATTGTATAAGTAGCTCTTCCTGGATAAGTATGCTCTTTTCGATACAAATTAAGTTTTACATCGTTGGCTAATGGTTGTCCATTTCCGTTGATTCTTTGTACAAATTCACTTGTCCCATCTCCCCAGAATATTTCAATGCTATCTCTGTCAACTGATGCACTACTTGTCTTAGTATAGCTCGTAACTGTCATGATGATAGTTAGAGGCCCTGTCTGCACATAAGTGATTTCACCTGCCCTATTATGGGTAGCATTAGCTACTATGGCTACAACTAGAAATCCAAATACAGATATAAGTCTCTTCAACATATTACAATTCAACTTTTAATTGATTATCCATCGACAATCCCTAAAGATTAACAATATACTAAATAAACGAAAGTATAGATCGTTCGTACATATTATTCCTATCTTTTCGTCTTTTAAATAAAGCTTATTACTTGTTCAAGACCTTAAATATTCGATTTTTGTTCCCTTCCAAATTAACCGCATTGGTCATGAGGGTAGGTCTAACGGTGCTCGTTGGTATAATTACAACAAATATAGGATATAGTCAAAGTGATAACTACAAGATTCATCTGCAAATAAAAATTAATATCGGGAGTCCCATAAAAAATATCGGAATAGGCATAATCGGAGAATATCTAGAAACCTCAGGAATGGAGATTGCTGCAGGCTATGATCTTACTTACCACTTTAAGAATTATGGAATTCCTGACAAACATTTAGAGCATCATCTATTTGGAACAGCGCACTATTTATGGGGATCAAGACAAGAGGAAGATGAATTAGTCAATTTTATCAAAATGCTTGATACGGGAGCTAGTGCTCATAGTTTTGGCTATACTTTTGAATATTTTTATAATAAAATTGGAACCACACAAAAGATAGGTACATTTCATTATCGATTAAATAATTTAGTCTTTCAATTTAGCAACGACCTATTTGGTCACTTCAACTATTGGGATCAGTACAGAACAGGTGCAGTTGGTATCGGGTGGGTAGAACGAGAAACCTATTTCAATATGAACCTTCTTTTCTGGACGGGCAATACGAATGAAAAAACAGTCATGAAATACCGGGAAGGAGAATCAGATTACCCCGCTAGGTTTGGGTATAGAGCCTTGGATGAGGCCGTGGGTGGTAGGTTTTCACATGGTATATTAAGTTTTGGAGTGATTAGAGATGCAGGAATTGGTCAAAATGTCGGAGTTCATTTAGGTATTGATGCAGAGCAAATTAGGAACTTGATTCAGAATAAAGTCTTTCATGATATGCACTTTATTCCTAGCTTTATGACTAATCCTAAAAACTTACATATTCCCATGAAAATGGAAGACGGACATGATTATCTGTTCAAAGAAGGTCAGAAAATACGAAAACCAAAACTTGTCTGGCAGCTTGCTCTAAATCCTAACCTTTTGTATTAATTTGTTGGCTATCTTATCAATTATGAAATACTTTATCACTATAACAATGCTACTCATTAATGCCTCCATAGCATTTGCGCAAGGCATTTGCAGTGGTAATTTGGGTGACAACATTTTCACCGATGGCGACTTTGGTTCTGGCAATACACCGGTAGTTATTAATAATCCAAATATAGCCCCTGGTTACACTTATACTACACAAGTTCCTTTTGATGGCGCTTACACTATTTGTAGTCGCACTAGTGCATTGTCTGGTCTGTATCCATCGTGGTTGCAAATTGAGGATAACTCCTCTGACCCAAATGGTTACATGATGGTTATCAATGCTAGTTTCGCACCAGGCATTTTTTATGAAGAGACAGTAAGTGATCTTTGTGAAAACACATTATATGAATTTACCGCAGATATTATCAATCTAATCAGAATAGGAACAAGCGATCATATTGATCCTAATGTTACATTTTTGATAGATGATGTAATTGTGTACGAGTCAGGAACTATACCCAAAACTGAACAATGGGTGAAATTTGGATTTTCATTTATTACAAATTCTGTTCAATCAAGCATCAAACTTACACTAAGAAATAATGCTCCCGGTGGTGCAGGAAATGATCTCGCTCTTGACAATATCTCATTCAGACCGTGCGGCCCTTCTTCATTTATCGACTTAGAAGGTGATTCTTCAAATATATTCTTGTGTATTGATGATGATCCACTTACGGTTGTCGCCGATATAGTAGGAGACAATGGTGAAGCATTTGCGATTTTGTGGCAATTCAGTTCGGATTCAATAAATTGGGAAACTATCACTGATAACACCTCTTCGTCCATTGAACATAATGTCTTTAACGTAGGAGACTATTATTATCGTTATTTATCAGCTGGGAATGAAATAAACATTCAGAACGAAAAATGCAGGATTATATCTGACATTCTCAAAATTACTGTATTGCCAGATACATATCCGATTCAAGATACTACCTGTATTGGTGAGCACTATTCTTTTGGGACGCAAACCTTGTTCTCTACTGGGTTCTATTCTGAGAATTTTGAATCAAACCGAGGTTGTGATAGTACGGTTCTTTTAGATCTTTTTTTCATTCAAGAACAAGAAATAATCATAGATGCTCAAGTTTTTGATCCTTCTTGTTTCGAATTCTCTGATGGAGGTATTGCCATCTCGTCTATTTCCGGAGGATATGGAGCTTTAGAATTTAATATATTTAATGAAATTGGAGAATCAGTTTCTTCCAATCTCCCAGCTGGAAATTATACCGTCATAGCGAACGATAGATTCAATTGCAAAGAAAGTCTCGCTTTATCGTTGAGTCAGCCTGAAGAAGTTATTGTAGAGTTAGGCTCTGACACTACTCTTAGGTTAGGTCAAGACATTATCATATCACCTGAATATTCTCAATTATTCCCCGTTACCAATTGGACTGTAGATGGAGAAATTGACTGTGATGATTGCGCTTCCATTACATTACTGCCTTTCTCCAGTGGTTATCTAATAGCAACTGTGTTGGATGACGATAACTGTATAGATTCTGATTCGATTTTTGTAACCGTCGTAGAAGAGAACTTGGTGCATCTGCCTAACATTTTCTCCCCTAATGATGATGGATTCAATGACTTCATGACAATTAATTACTTCGGCAGAAGTGTGTCAATGATCGAGCAATTTAGTGTATATGATAGATGGGGTGGTTTAGTGCATAACATCGAAAACGTTCCTATAACAAGTGGCGAAAGACTTTGGGATGGACACTCTAATAACAAATTACTTGCTAATGGTGTATATGTTTATTATCTCAAACTTAATTATATTAACGGTAAGAATGAAGAATTGACAAAAAGCATAACTGTGTTAAGGTAAGCACAAACACCAATAATCAACACAGCAATAGATCAAGCTTCTTAGTTATGAATGCAAGAGCGAGGTATTATACAAACCCAATAAACATGAGATATCCAATAACTATTTTCTGCCTTATACTAAGTATTACTATCTTCTCTCAACAAGAGATTATCTACGATTTGGACAGTTATAAGCAGGTCGTTTTCAAACGTAGTGAGCTAATACTTACTCCTGCGGGAAGTTTTACAGGTAGTGATAGAGTGAATGTTGTTGGCGAAGACGCAAATTTTATATCAAAATTAGAAGCAGGTACATTACACTTAAAAAATATAAATAGCCAAGATGAGCAATTCACATTAAGGCAAACAGCCAACGTGAAATTTACTGAAGGTTATCTGATCGAGGGTCGACGAAATTTTACCAAGCGAAAGTATACAGACAATAGATATCTTAAAACTGGCTATGATGTAAATGCATTCTATAATAGACTAAAAAATCAAAGTACAGGAGTTAAGCAAAATGATCAAGAAGCTGAGATCAGCGGAAATTTCGGAATTGGTTTTGGAAGAATAGAATATGTAAATCATGCATGGTCTGCAATACAAATACTACAATCCCTAGAAAACAACGCTCAGCTATTAAGAATTCCAACTAGCGAAGAAATAACAGATTTTGCTAATAAAATAGGAACAGTTAGGACTTCAAGGATATTAGACTTTAGACTACGCGATATTGCCATTTTAGAAACCATTATAGAATACTTAATTAATAATAATCTCATAGAGCAGTTATCTACCGCGGCAATTTTAATAATAGAAGATACATTCGAATATGATCAAATAAGTGTCAGAAGTTCAGGTTCTAGACTTGAATTCTCACTTGAGCCACTCGCTAATTATAACAACGCAAATAATTTTTCCCAATATAATAAGGCTTTTACGATAGGGTCATTGGGAAGCATAATCCATACATCGTTCAAAAATATTGATGTAAAATGGATGAAAACAACTACATATGAAGCTGAATTGGAATACAACAATGAATACAAATTTGCCGCAGATTCCCTTTTTGAAAATTTCACCTCAAAAATTGCTACTGCTGGCTTATCATTTAGTTACGGCTATGCATATCTTCCAAATCTGAGGAATAATTTAAGATTCAATTTAACTTCTGCTCTATTTATGAATGCTGCCTTTAGAGAGAATCAATCAACTAAATTTTCATCTGCAAGATTGAACGTAAACTTAAATTTATTATATAATTATTACATATCTCCTGCAACACAACTGGAGGTTTCAAGCGGGTTATTTTATTATGATCAAAATTTCCAAGCGGGAGATTTTCAACCGAATATCCTTGGGAATATAGCCTTCAAATTGACTCATGCCATCTTCTAATCTTCAAAATCAAGTTGTAAATTCATAAATAACTAAACATTCCTCTTTTGAAACTGTAAGAAGCCCCAGTCTAGTTCTCCATTATCAAGTTTTGATTTTCTTTCAGCAATTTCAGCTGTGATGGTATCCAGTTCTTTAGCGCCTACTTTTTTGGCTAGTTTGGCTTTGTTTTTTTCGATTTGCTCAAGAAGAATTTCGTGATGTCTTGATGCATCTCCTGCCATCTCTCGTAAGTACACTCTTTCAAGATCAGCCTTGTCAGCTAGCTTGAGATAACCTTTACTTGTCACATATTCATCTGTATCTTCAGAATCGCCGCTTCCTTTTTTCATATAGTCGCAAAAGATAAATCTCCCTTCAGGCACTAGAAGTCTAGCAGCTTCACGAATCATCGTACGTTTGTTTTCCGTGGTGTGTACTCCATCCATAGACCATATGATATCAAAGTTGCCATCACTGAACATCGTTTTGGAGAATGGCTGCACATGTACTGTTATCGTATCATCTTTACCGTGAGATTTGGCGTATTTTTCAATTGTTTTGGCGGCTTCATCAGACTGAGCTATGCAATCTGTTTTACTTCCATACCTAGTTGCTAAAAATACTGCAGGATAACTATTTGCTCCCCCTAAAACTAATATTTTAGAAGACTTCTTGATATTTGGCATTAGGCGTACCATACGCTCAATCGTGTGCTGGAGTGCAGTGTCTATATCTTCATCATCTCCTTTGTAGATACCCGTATGAAAAGTTTTCCACTCTCCAATATTGAATGGTATTTCTATTTTTATAACTTCTACTTCTTTCTTATTATACATATCACTTCATTTTCTAAGCATACCAATCTGCTTCATATTAGGTATGACTATACATTTCGAACTCGAAAGAAAGGAGTATTTATTACAAAACCAATTTAAAAGAGCTGTTTTTAATTTTTATAACAATCAAGAAGGTCTGATAATATGATTATTGACCTTGTCTTAACACTCTTATCTCGACTCTTCGATTCTTACTTCGTTCTTCTTCAGTTCTATTTTTTGTAATCGGTCTCGTCGCTCCGAATCCTTTTGTTTTCACTTGTAGAGATTTAGCACCATTCTGTAAGAGAAAGTCTCTAATCGCATTTGCTCTAGCCAAGGACAGGTCCAACAGCGCTTCGCTGTCACCTATATGATCAGTATGTCCTTCGACTTGGATCACAACATCAGGTCTCCTCGCTAATGTCTTCCCTAATTTAAGCAACGAAGGAAACGAAACAGGAAGTACATCAGGCTTTGCCCTAGCAAATAATATATTCTTTAATACCACAGTACTATTCGCTTCGAGTGGCATCAAGTCATCCTTCAATTTTGGATTTTCTTCTTTGGTAGGAACAACTTTCGCAATTTTACTATTCTCTTTATAAACGGGTCGTTTAAAAATAGGTTCTCTATTCTTACCTTTTTCAATATGCAGCTCAACATCTAACTCTCTTATGCCAGCTTCTTGAAGTTCTTGTGGATCCAACATGACCACATCACTTATATGTCCTCTATTTTCAGCTTTGAATTGCATAGGAACATTTTTATCAAAAGTATAGGTATACTTACCATCTCTCGCACGGAAAAAATCTGACCAATCCTCACTATATGCTTCACTCCAATACAATTGAGCATTTGCTCTTTTTCTCTCTTCCCCTTTTACAATAAAGACGTTGATATCTATACTATAAAGAAGGTTTTCATCCCTATTCAGCTTACCATAGAATATGTCACTCGTTCCTTCCCTATTTGATGTAAATAGTATAGAATTTTCATCAACTTGAACATAAGGGTGCGAATCATTAAATTCTGAATTAATAGGCCGTCCAAGTAATTTTGGTTTCGACCATTTTTTAAAAGAGTAGTCCAATCGATCACTGACATAAATATCAGTCCCTCCATACCCTCCAGGTCGGTTACTGGCAAAGTAAAGCTTCTTTTTATCTTGCGAGAAGAATGGTGTAGCTTCACGATATTCTGAATTCAATACATCCCCCAAGTGAGTTGGTGTGCTATATACTCCTTTATAACCTTTTATCGATAGATATAAATCTTTATCTCCTCTTGAATTGCTAGCATTCATAGCAAGGATCATATATTCTTTATCTATGCTCATACTTACATTAACCTCAGATCCTGTCTTATTGAAATCTTGAATAATGATAGGTTCTGGAAACGAAAATTCAGTATCTGTCTTTTTACGAACCACAGAAAACCCCGCAGAAACCCCACCTTCTTCTTCAAATTGATTTATCACAACATAAGACCCATCTTTACCATAATGTGAACAAATGCTGTTAGGCAGAGCGTTATTCAATGGGTGAGTAGGGTGAAAAAGGTTATATATTTCACCTTCATGAAAATGAGAATACCACACATCTTGGTTGAATGAAGAAGTTACCGGATCTACATCATGCTGTTTCGTTATCATTCTATAAATCTGCTGTAACTTTGCCTGATACTTTTCATATGGCTGTGTTTCATAAAGATTTTCCCCATGCTCAATTATCGTTTTATCAAAGTCAGGACTCCCTACTCTAGTAAAATATAATTCATCTTCATCAAATGATAATATTGGGCATATTTCATCATATACATCCGTATTAACCGGATATGGCATCTTATACACACTATGCTGTGCGCTAGATATGTTAATAATAAACAAAATGAAAAAAATCGAATACTTCATCAATATTATTAAGGGTGTATACCTCCAATTCATTAAATAAGATGCTTTATTTTGAGCTTTCTTACAGAAGGAGCAAATTTAGTTAGATAATATTGGTTTAGAGACACATTGTCATTCAATTTGAGTCATTTGATTGCAGACTTTAAGACTATGACAACAATTAAACAGTAACTTGATCAATAGATAACCGTCTGCTATATGAATAATTTATTGATTGTTCACGTTAAATGAAGACATATGAAAAACACATTTATTATAATATTCTCCCTTTTCTTAAGCTTCTTTGGAACAGCTCAAGACACCCTTCTCATACTACGAGACACCACATCTGCTGGAGAGGATCTACCAGAGTCTGTTGAGCCAATATTTACAAAGCTAAACCTAAAAGGTAAAATTTATTCCGCTATGATCAGCGAAGGAGACACTCTGATATTGGCAGATTTGGATGATGTTAGTATTACATCCTTTAGAAAATTTGAGACGGATGCGGATTATAAAAAGTACCAAAAATTCCGAAGATATGCCGCTAAAGTATTTCCCTATGCAAAAGAAGGGATCAGAATATTTCGCGAAGTAGAATATGCATCTCAACATCTAAGTAGAAGGGAACGAAAGAAAAGAATCAAAGAATTAGAGGTAGAATTAAAAGCTGAGTTCGAGCAACCCCTAAGCAAACTCACCAAACTTCAAGGAAAGATATTGATCAAGATGATCGAAAAAGAAACGGATGCGTCTATGTACTACCTAATGAAACAAGTAAAAGGTCGATTCACTGCTTTCTATTGGAATCAATTCAGTAAATTGTATAGTTATGATCTTAAAGAAGGATATCAAGTGGGCAAATACGAAATATTAGATGCAGTTCTTCAAGACTTTGACCTTTCTTATAGAATAGAAAATGGCACAGACTTGAAGTATGTCAGAATCGATGATGTAAGGGACAATTAATTTATACAGATACAACAATTCGCTATGAAAATCGATTTTCAAAGTTACATTTGCGATTGTAAAACTTAACAACCATGTCTTATCCATTCAGAATACATAATCAATCGACTTCCGTTATTAATGAGGGAAAAGTTGGTTGGAGATGTCCATCAAACATAGCTATCGTAAAATACTGGGGTAAATATGGAAGGCAACTTCCGAAAAATGCTTCCCTCTCATTTACGCTTACTAATGCATATACGGACACCTATATTGCTTATTCTGAAAATAATGTTGCAGGATTGACACTATCATTTCTATTCGAGGGCAAACCGAATATAGCATTTGAAGAAAAGATTAAAGCTTTCTTAGATAGTGTGGTAGAATTCTACCCTATCCTGAATAGACTTCATTTGAAAATAAGTAGTGGTAATTCGTTTCCACATTCTTCAGGTATTGCTTCATCGGCCTCTGCAATGGCTGCAATAGCAATGTGTATATGTGAGATTGATCAAAGAGTCTCAGGAAGTAATAATACGGAAATAGACTTAAAAAAGGTGTCATATCTAGCCAGACTTGGTAGCGGAAGTGCCAGCAGATCAGTTGTTCCATTATTGGGAGCGTGGGGCGAGCATGATGCAATCAACAATTCATCTGATTTGTTTGCGGTCGGTATTGATGAAGTGCATGATATTTTCAAATCATTTCACGATGATATACTAATCGTAAGTGCCGCCGAAAAGTCAGTTTCATCGACTGCAGGTCATGCTTTGATGAATGGTAATGTATACTCTGAAGCAAGATATCAACAAGCGAATGATAGAATCACTCAGCTAAAAGAGATACTAAAAGCTGGAGATGTTAATGCATTTGGTAAATTGGCTGAAGATGAAGCCATGACGCTACATGCTTTGATGATGTGTTCCGACCCTTCTTATGTATTGTTGGAACCCGGAACACTAGACATGATCAGAGAGATTCGGGCCTTCAGGCAAAAGACGGGAATTCCTATATATTTCACTTTAGATGCAGGACCGAACATACATTTACTATATCCTGATCACGTGAGTTTAGAAGCTGAAGAATTTGTAAATCATACATTGTTACCATTTACAGCTAATGGTAGAATCATAAAAGATAAAGTAGGAAATGGACCTCAAAAATTGGTGTAAAATATTAGTATTAAGTTTTATTTTATTTGGTAACCTCTACGGTCAGGAAACCCAAGTATTATGTATAAATCCTGAGTTCCAGCAAAAAGTGAACTCCTACCTTTCTTTTGATGTCCCTATTATTTCTATTTCAGATGCTTATGAAAAGCAAGCTACCTATACCTTTTTGGATGCAAGAGAGGAATCAGAGTATAGTATATCCCATATAAAAGATGCGGTGTATATTGGTTATAAAGATTTTGACATCAAAAGTGTAGCGCATTTAGACAAATCAGAACCTATCATAATATACTGTTCTATAGGTTACAGAAGCGAAAAAATAGGGAAAAAGCTGAAAAAGGATGGATTTCAAAATGTGCAGAATCTCTTTGGGTCTATATTCGAATGGGTAAACCAGCATCATCCGGTCTATGATTTACAAAATAAGGAAACGGATCAAATTCATACCTACAGTAAAAGATGGAGTAAGTGGGTCCAATCAAATGAAGTCGAAAAAGTCTGGAAATAAGTTAATAGCCACTTAAATCAATCGCCTTCTAGATCAACCCAAAATTCAAAGAGAATAAGAGTATCAAAAATACTACATGAATCAACTCTTGTGTCAGTGGATTTTTAATATTTAATAGATGAACATTTAGGAAAATTGCAAGAGGAATACAAATCAATAATGCATTAAATGCGACTACCTCACTCACCAAGAATAGAAGCACCCCCGCTCCCAGCAAAAACCAAAAAAGGATATCTATTTTCTTTTTTGCTTGGATACTTTTTTTAAAAGAGTAAGTATTGTAATTAATGACCGAAAAAACAGCTAATAGTAACCAACCAGCAAACTTATAAATCTCAGCTCCTCTTATAGAAAATATGGAAAGATGAGGTGAAAAATTCATTTTCGAAGCTACATTCAGTATTGGTATATCATAAATATACAAACCGCTGAAAACTAGAAAAAATAATGTACCTAGGCCAGAAAATAATTGAACCAATTCTTTTTGCTTTACAGATCTAACTATGAATACACTGAATAACCCAATGATGATAAGATAGATATAGTTAGGTACAAATAAACAAGCTATCCCAATCCAAAATCCAACATTAAAAATATTGTCGGCTACCTTGGGGGCTTTATATATTTTAAATACCTGTCCAATAACAATCAGTATCAATGAATTAGCTATCAAATGAGGAGATAAAGTAGTAAACTCAGGCATCAAGCTTACCAGAAGTGCAAAAATTAATCCTGGGACCAATGTAATTTGTGGGGCAAGTCTGTGCTTTATCACCAATCTATTGATGTAAATACACTGAACATAAACCAATATGATAGCTAAAATACTCTGTAATAATGGAGAAGAAACCCAATCAAATAAACCTTTTACTAAAAAAGTATCTTCAGTACCCACAGTATAGCCAACAGGAGTTATCAAAGATTTTACTCTTAGAATAATAATATAAGGCAACAGCAGTAAGCTGTTAATAAATAAGTTGTTTTTAAAAATGCCAATCACCTAGTTTGCCTTTAATGAATATTCTGATATTGAATATGTTACTCCTTTCATTTGAAAAGTTTACTTTCAATAACAAAAATATAATTAATAAGAACATATAGGTCAAGCACTAAAGAATAGATCCAAAATAAATGGAGATTTTCCATATAGAATCGAAAATGTTACTTTTTAGGGCGACTTTTAACAGCACTAGACATGAAGAATACCAATTTCTACATCGCAATTACATGAAATAGAGATGCCAATTAGGCAAATCGTTTTCTAAAAGTCTGTCAAATATTCAGATTTGATCAGTTGGTCGGTTATTTGCAAGTAATTGAATTAGAATATTTACTTTTAGGCTGTCAGCCAAAATATTTGAGATGGATCATATAATTCATAGATAAAAAATCAGGCAAAGACATTTTAAAATTGAAATAACTCAGTTGAATTTATTCAATTGATATATTAAAATAAAACTTATGACGTACGATAATTTTACAATAAAGGCTCAAGAAGCAATCTTGAAGTCTCAGCAACTAGCTGGAAAACTCGAACAGCAAGGAGTAGATACAGTACACCTCATCAAGGGAATCATAGAAACGGATCCAAAATTGGTAGAATTCATATTCAATAAAGTAGATATAAATCTCCCAATATTAAAAAGAGATCTCAACAAAGCGATAGAAACATATCCGAAGGTTTCCAACATAGACAAACAATACCTTACCAATGATGCGAATCAATCATTAGCACGAGCAAAAAAAATGCTCAAGGAGTTCGAAGATGAGTTTATCTCTCTCGAACTAATGTTGATGGGCATTATTACAGGAAAAGACAAAGCATCACAAATACTGAAAGATTTAGGTGCTACGGAAAAAACACTAAAAGCTGCCATCTTAGAACTTAGAAAAGGAAGGAAAGTTACTGAACAATCAGCTGAAGATGAATTTGGTGCACTTGCGAAATTTGCTGTAAATCTAAATGAAAGAGCGGAATCAGGAAAACTAGATCCTATCATCGGTAGAGATGAAGAGATAAGAAGAATCCTGCACATCCTTTCGAGAAGAAAGAAAAATAATCCTCTCATAATAGGAGAAGCTGGTGTAGGTAAAACTGCGATAGTAGAAGGAATAGCATGGAGAATAGTGAAGCAAGACATCCCAGAAAATCTAGCATCAAAGCAAATATATGTACTAGATCTTGCTTCGTTAGTAGCTGGGGCGAAATACAAGGGTGAATTTGAAGAAAGGCTTAAAGCAGTTGTAAAAGAAGTAGCTGCATCAAATGGAGAAGTCATTCTATTCATTGATGAAATTCACACTTTGATTGGTGCTGGAGGAGGAAATGGTGCCATGGATGCCGCAAATATTTTAAAACCAGCACTCGCTAGAGGAGAACTAAGAACTATCGGAGCGACTACATTAGATGAGTATCAAAAGTATTTCGAGAAAGACAAAGCTCTAGTTAGAAGATTCCAAACAGTCGTAATTGATGAACCGAGTGTAGAAGAAACTATTTCTATCTTGAGAGGAGTGCAAGAAAAATATGAGATGTACCATAAAATGGAAATCTTAGACGAAGCACTTATAGCCGCCGCGGAACTATCCAACAGATATATATCTGAAAGACAACTACCAGATAAAGCTATCGACCTTATAGATGAGGCAGCAGCGAAACTTAGACTAGAGCTAGACTCCGTGCCAGGTGAAGTCGATGAGCTAGATAGAAAAGTAAGGCAGCTAGAAATAGAGCGGGAATACATTAAAAAAGAGGGTGACGAGAAGAAGCTCAAAACTATAACCGAGACGATAGCAAATGCTCAAGAAAGACTCAACAGTACTAGGGCAGCTTGGATGGGTGAAAAGGAAATAGTCGATACGATACAAAACATCAAAAAACAGATTGAAGAGTTAGAGCACGATGCTGAAGTAGCGGAAAGAGAAAGTAACTTCGAACTGGTAGCTACGATAAGATATGGCACCATGAAAGAGTTAGAAGCAAAACTCAAAGTAGCGGAAGAAAAACTTGAAGATCTTCCAGATGACAGTCGATTTACCAATGAAGAAGTAACTGCCAATGATATTGCAGATGTCGTGGCTAAATGGACGGGCATTCCTGTGAGTAAAATGCTCACCAAGGAAAAGGAAAGGATGCTTAACCTCGAAGCTGAAATTGGACAGAGACTTGTGGGACAGATGGAGGCAGTAATAGCTGTGTCTGATGCAGTGAGAAGAAGCAGATCTGGACTTTCTGATCCGAAAAAACCGATCGGTTCATTTATTTTCTTAGGACCAACCGGTGTAGGTAAAACAGAGCTAGCTAAATCTCTTGCGGAAGTTTTATTCGATGATGAAAATGCTATCACACGTATTGATATGAGTGAATTCCAAGAGAAACACTCAGTAAGTAGATTGGTAGGTGCGCCTCCGGGATATGTAGGATACGACGAAGGCGGTCAACTGACAGAAGCGGTAAGGAGAAAACCTTATTCTATAGTTCTATTAGATGAGATCGAGAAAGCTCATCCTGATACATTCAATATCTTACTCCAAGTATTGGATGATGGTAGATTAACCGACAATAAAGGCCGAGTTGCCAACTTCAAGAATACGATCATCATCATGACATCTAACATGGGTTCAGATGTGATATTAGAAAATTTTGAAGATCTCGATGCACTTGGTGATAAGCATAAAGCCGAGATAATAGATACCACGAAGCTTGAAGTATTCGAAGCTTTGAAAGAAAATTTAAGACCAGAATTTCTAAATCGTATCGATGAGAAAATCATGTTTCTCCCTTTGACAAAAACAGAGATCAAGAAAATCGCTGGTTTCATGCTTAAAAAAGTACATAAGAACCTAGCGAGACAAGAACTCAAAATAGAACTCAGTGAATCAGCAATGGATTTATTGACAGATCTAGGATATGATCCACAATTTGGAGCGAGACCTCTAAAAAGAGTGATTGAAAAAGAGATCGTAAATCAGCTTGCAAAAGAAGTGCTCTCGGGCAGGTTCATAGCTGGCGAAACGATCTTTGTCAATACGGATGCAAAAGGATTTACCTTCGAAGAAAAAAAGTCCGAAAGTAAGGAGAGACCCGCTGTAGAAAAGAAAGCTGCACCTAAGAAATCTAAAGCAGACAAAGTGGATGATCTGAAAAAAGCAACTGAGGATCTAAATGATGCGATAGATGATGTGAAAGGTAGGGACGTAGATCCGAAGGATAACTAGTTATAATACCGATGACTGTTTGAAGTGAAGCAAATTAACTATTTAATGATCTCTGCGTTTACGGCATGCTGCAACAAAAACTTCTGTAAGTGCGCTTATATTACACATCTCTCAGATGCCTGACTTGTATCGATCAAGTATATAAAATGCAATTAAGGAACATTATGCACAGTGGTGCCTAACCTGTTTGATATAATTTGCCTTGTAAAAACAACTGCACTAACAAGGGATATTCGCAAATAGCGAAAACCCTTATAGATTAAAAGTTCCCATCACTTTACTTCTGAATTATTACTCGTTTTTTGAATATTTTCTCGTAAAAACAGTGCAATGAGATTTGAACTTTCTTTGCCGCTCGCCGCTGCCGGCGTTCATTTCTTTCTTGAAAAAGAAACGAACCAAAGAATTCAAGTCTTTACCCAGCACTTAACGCGTTTTAGAATAAAATTTCCTAAACATATCTAAACTCACCTCCGCTAAGGCTACAGCTCAGACATAGATCTGTTTTTAACGGAAATTTGATCCTAAAAAACTATGCTGACTAAGGACCTCTTTTAAACTGTAAGTAAATAATTAGAAAATATGCGAGAGAATTTTAAAATAGAGCTTACTTCTGAAAACCCCTAACAAAAGTTATGAAAGTCGCCAAAAATGAGTTTGGTCATTCATCTTACTACGATCTAAAAAGCGTTTGCAACGACAGATTGTGGATATGAAGGTTATGACAATTGTAGAGGAGTCCTGTGCTGTAGAAATGCTATCTTTTCTGAAGCTTAGATTTTGCACATTTCAAATCTATTCTTTAACCACCTTATCGTATAAAACAATTTTTTCATCCATATCTCTAACTACAACTATATAAATACCCTCATGAAACTTTTCTAAGTCCAGATAAGCTTGGCCGTTTTCAAAATTCAATACAGTATCTAACAATATTTTTCCGTCAATTTGAAAAACTTGAATCGAAAAACTTCCTTCCTTCTCATATTGAATTACAATTCCACAAGTCGTGGGATTTGGAAAAACTTTACCCTGATCAAAAGTGGTGACTTTAGGTATTTTTGAGAAATAAGGAAATGCAAAATTAAAAGCATCTACTCCAATTTTTTCTCCAATTAAGCGCCCCGGAATATCATCGACGGGAGGATGAATACCACCCCAAATTCTAGACAAGCTACACTGGTCTGAAGCATCTCGATAAGTTGCCCATTGCAAAGTGACTTCTTCAGAAGGACCAAATTCAAAAGTTAAAAAAGTATTTTTAGGGCAAATAAACTCTCCCATTCCTCCAGGAAAAAAAGGGTCACCCGTCAAAGCGGTCAAGACTTCAGCTGCTGCTCGACTAAAGGTAGAATGCCCTGAAACGTAACCTGCGAATGGAGGAGTTACAAAAGTAGGGCGTTGAAAAGGCCACCAATTCTTTGCTCTAATCCAGCCCACACTAGCATGATTATTTACTGGAATAGTATAATAATTTGGACCTCGCCATCCGTACATTTTCACTTGCCCAACATTCTCCCCATTATAGCCAGCCAAATAGTCATCAGCTTCTATCAATTCTATAAAATTAGGAATCAATGGTAAACCAAACTCATGATAATTAGGCAGGCTAGGATCACTCCCTTGCCCGCGTTCTGCCATACCTCGAATAGCAGAAACGGGTCGGACATAGTCATACCATCCTTTGATTCCCCACGAAGCAATCGCAACATCATGCATTGCCCCTCCAAGGATAAAATATGACTTTACATCCCATTCCAAATCATCAAGTATTTCACCTTTGCCTTTCATTTTCTTCTCCAAATCAGGGTGATCATTTACAGTATTTAAAATGGTAAACCAATGTCCTGGTGGGGTTTCTGAATCAGGACCATCTGCCCAAAACTCAGCCAATACTCTAGTGTAATCGCTTCGTTTTACGAAATTAGGTTCGTACGGTAAGCCTGTTTTTGGATTTTGCGCATACCCCGTGCCAGTATCCCCACCTTCGAGTAAATCATAAAATTCTGGGTAGTCGGCAACCTCTAAAGGATAACTTGAAATATTACCCCTTGATGCAGGGGAGATATCCCATTTCGTTGAGTCATTCGTATTGAGGTGTGATGACCACACTGCAACCAAAGAATGTCCCCATTTATAAAAATTGTCCAAACCTGTTTTGGTCGTTTCGTCAATGTAAGCAGGAGGTCCAGGATCAAGGTAAACTTTGTAGTTGAATCCTTCCCTTTCATAAACATCTGCATCAGCCTCTTTTAAGGAAAAAGGAGAAACACTTCCCCATTCTGCACCCAAAAATTCAGGCATTCCTCCGCCAATTGTGTTGCCTGATTGATCGGTAAAAAGTTGGAATTTTATGGGTTGCCATCGATTAAAATCTATCAGATTGGGATTGCCATTGTGGCTAATTGTCATAGGAGGGTTGGCAGGTAGATAAAAAAGGTTTTCATAATCAGCCTCCTCATTAGCACCATCTTGGAGTCCGTAAAGGATGATTCGCTCCGCTATATAATTCCCCAATTCGGCAGCACCACAATGATAATCTGTATTGGTATTGTTAATGTCATACCCTAATTCTGCCATAATTAGGTCAGTTTCGTATGTAATAGCATTAAACAATGGCGCATTTCTGAATCGATATTTTATCAGACGATAAGCGGCAAAACTCATCGCTTCCTCTTGGGCAGATTTGACATCAATTGGCTTGCTAACCTCCAGATACGGAAAGGTAAAACCCTGTACAGTTTTCCCCAAAAAATAGGTATCTGCTGTAGGTTCATATGCTGACCAGCTATCATACATCGCCGCCGAAATATGAAATAAATTGCGTGCATGAGCCGTGGGACGAGCAAAATCATATCTTATTGCTCCCAAAACTTGCTCATTCCATTGTCTAGCAACGGAATGTTGTGCTCTTATTTGAGAATTAAAGGCAAATGTGAATAAGCCAATAACTAAGGCAAGTTTTTTCATCGTAATATGTTTTATTGGTAAGCGTTGGCTAAAAATAAGGAAAATAATATTAAGCCTAGTTGAATTTACACGGTCACGGGACGCACATAAAGTAATTGATAGCCAAGCGGTGAAATTCTCATTTATCAACTGTTGGGAAATAATGAATTTTGCGTGTGATGCCTCTCCCAAATTTTTCATTTGAAATTTACGCCAAGAACATATATTACGAGGTATTTGTATGAGATGATATTATTTTGAGGATATGCAGAGAGGAAGGGAATTAATATAGGAGAGCCTAGTCCGTTCGTCTGTGTGGTTTCCCTTATTTCATCACGACCATTTGGCTAATTATAGGACAAGACAAAACACTCGCAGGAATTAGTTTGCAATAAGATATTGAGCCTTACTATATTACTTAGCCTTTTGCTTGCCCAATATGGTACTTCATCTGCATTTCAAAAATTCAATAACTTTCGGACGTACATCAAAAACCTATCATTCCTCCTCTACTTTACGCATCCATACATCCCTCTGTGGGAATGGAATACTCACATTATTCGCTCTAAATGCCTTATCTATTTTAAATCTTATATCACTCTTTATATCTTCTACTATCAAAAAACGATTCGTAAAAAAGAAAACAGAAAAATTGAGTGAGCTATCAGCGAATTCTCCAAATCTTACAAATGGCACCGGATAATCTAGGGTCAGGTGATGGTCATTAACCGCTTCAAGGAGTAGTTTTTTCACTTGCGATGTATCACTACCATAAGCTACGCCCACATCAGTTGCTTCCCAGATACCTGTGGCTATTGTTCCTACTACAGTTAGTTGTGCAAGTGATGACG
>CAXBGT010000106.1:0-19232 GCA_963975265.1 uncultured Saprospirales bacterium | reverse complement strand
GTTAAAGTCTACATTACCATCTGCTCTTAAAGTACTTGTTCCGTGAATTCCTCCCTGAGTTGCAATTCCTAGACTGGATGATAGTGCACTCATTGATACCATTCCATAAAATAAACTATCGTCATCAGTAACTGTCAAATTACCTGATACATGTAGACTTCCAGTAAACTTGTGAACGTCTGAAGATTCATCTCCAAATTCTGAATTACCAGTTGAATACTGTACTGATGTGGATACGATGGTTGTATGAAACTCGTCAGCTGTTATTATTCCCTCACAGAAGATATCACCTCCAGCGTATATGTCGGTACTTGCTGATATCGTTCCTACTACGTGTAGTGCATCTGTTGGTGCGGCTGTATTTATTCCTATCCTATTATCATATGTGGCATCACCACCGATAAATAATGTTGGTGTTCCTGTATTGAATGCTCCGGGCATAAATGATACATTGGAATTTACTAAACCTATTTCCCGAGATGATACTAAATTACCATCTGATGTATATATATTACCCGACGAACTATCTACTGTCCCAGACCCTATTACTCCCAATTGCATCGTTCCATCTTCTTGCACATATACCGTTTTTACATTTCCTGCTGAAGGGTATGTTCCACCCAACCCAGTAAACCTAACTGCGTTTGAAGCTGATATAGGTCCATCAAAAATTGCTGATCCTGATATGATTTCCAGATTACCATGAGATTGCAATCCTCCCGAAGCGATTGTCAATCCTAATGGATTATCCGTTCCCTCTTTGAATTGTAAATTACTTCCCGATGAGGTGAACTTGTATTTGTGTCCTGCGCCTAATTTTATTATTGCCATATTATACTCCTGGACTTGATGGTGCTGATGGTTGACTTACATTACTCTGGATTGCATTCGATTGAGCTGCACTCCAGAATTTACTCGTATTTACCTTCATAGTAGCTCCTGCAACTCCACCCGAATCTGGATCTATTGATATCGCTGCTGTTACCTCTTCACCTATCTCTACATTTACATCGACATTTGTTGCATTAGTAACATCCGGTGCTAGTATTCCTTTGATGACGAGTGGGTCAACCGAGTTAGTCTCTGTTATTATTATATTTAGTGCTTGCTTTCCACCCGCTGAACCATCCAAGACTAGTGTATAACCTCCACCTGCGGTTGATGCAGATAAATATTGAGTGAAATTGCTATTCACAACTTCTACCACTTGACCAGATAATACTGATGCTTCCAGTTTACCAGTTAAAAATACATTTTCTCCAAATAATCCATGTCCTGGATTCGTTCCCACTTTTGAAGCATTCAATCCAGACAAATCACCCAATCTTACTTTAGTTTCTATATCAAGATGTCCACTTCCAGTTCGTTCCATTATATCAATGAATGGTGTATCAGATCCAGACGTTGCATTCATGAATATGAATCCTTGATCTTCTTTTGCATATGATACTATGACTTGAGCGGCTGACATAGTTGGTATAGTGTTTCCATTCAAACTACGTGACATGTGCAGTGTTGGAGTTGGATTGATTGAGCTACTATACACCTTCATTAACTCGTTTGTGAATCCAGCTGTTTCTACTGATTTTACAATTGCATACTCTCCTGCTGACCATCCTCCAACCGTATCAACTTGAAAAGAAGCAGATGGGACTCCGTGTATATTACCATTCATACTACCAGATAAAACATCACTTCCAGTTGTAACTGTAGCATTTGCTATTATTACAGCTCCACCTACCGCACTTATTGTATCCTTTTCGAACACTGCCGTTCTTAGTGTACCTCGTATCTTTACATTCTCAAATTCAGCTGCTCCATCCCCACCGATTTTCCAACCTTTCCCAACTCCTGCTCCTAGTAGGGAGGATTCGAAATCTGCTGTTTGCATTGTTCCCGAGGAACTTAGAATTATATTGCTTGAACTTAGGAATGTATCGCCTATTGCCCAACCACCAATATTACCTGTTTCTGCAGTTATATCACCTGCCATGATTACATCACCTGCAGGTGTTAGGTGAAATTTAGATGATGATATTTCTATGTTTCCCAATGCTCCGGAGATGAACTGCGTCGTATCGTCACCTACAAAAAACTTTTGAGCTCGTATGTCTAATTCTGATGGATCTGTACGAAATCTGAAATAACTACTGCTGTCTAGTATCATTTCCATTCCAATACCTTTATAGTTATCTCCAGAACCGTCATAAATTGTATTACCTAAAGATCCCGACCATAATAATATTCCCGATCCCGATCCTGCTGATGAGGAGTGAAATCCACGATATATTGGATTTACCGTTCTCAGATATGCTGATGCATTACCACCTACTACAAACCCAGATGATGCTACATCCGGTCCTATGTCTAATGTACCTGCTAAGAGTCCATTCGATATATACGTGTTTCCACCAGTGAAATCTACATTCATATACGTTAGATCGATTTCAGCTTTTACGTTATCCGGATTATATAATTCAAATTTGAAATCTAGTAAGTCATCATTGTGAGTTAGTGGAATGAAAGATACTAGTGTGAATTGCTCAGGTGTGAATCCATTATCAGTTTCTGCTTTAAGACTTATATCTGTGAGATGTACTTCATATCCTGCTTCGATTTTGAATACGGGCTTACCCATACCACTACGAGATGATTTGAAACGGTAATCTGACTCAAATTGCTCAATTGAAGAAGCACTTGACTCCATATTTCCAATATATAATCCTACATCAGGGTCGGGGTCAAGATTGGATCCAATGAATCCCGACCCTGATAAGAACACTTTGACACTCAACGGATCGTAGCCAGATGTAATTGATGAGTCTGGTGTTCTCTTTAGGATAGATTTGAAAGATAGTCGATACAATGTTCCAGCTTCAAATTCGATCTGATCTTTTGTTGTTACGTGGACATAATCATCGCCAGAAATATTGCTTGACATGGATACTAGTAGTGCGTTTGATAATTGACTATCATCTCTTGATAGGGATGGTACAAGTGCACCTGCAAATGCTTCAGCTTGCCAGTATTTGTCTGGAGATGAATGGTTCTCCATAACACCCCATTCTTCTCTCATAGTGACGCTTCCAGTATCCACGAGAAGCTCAGTTGCTTCTAAGACTTGATCTCCTACAATTTGATACTCTCCCACCGTACCATGACTTTTAATTTTAGTAACTATTCTATGAACGTCTCCCGCAACTGGTATTAGATTTTTGAAGTCACATATTGCGTATGAGTGAGAGTTTTCCGTCTCTGCATAGCTTGGTGGATTAGAGTGTGTAATTTGCATTGCACTAGTTCCGAACCCTGTGATTATATTGGATTGGAGTATTTCTTGCTGTGCTACATTGCCTGGATTTGCCTTTGAAGCTCCCGTCGATACTGTTTCTATCGTTAATACTTCGAATGGGGTACTCAATCTAACTTGTGTTGAGTTTATTACAGAGTGTATTGTACCTTCATATGAAAGCGTTTCTCCAGGCTTAAGTTTACTTGCATTAATTGAAGGATTCAATGATTGTATCAAATCAGCTTCAAACTTAATAATAGCTCCTGTCATAGAGCCAGAAAAGTATGGAGATGGTACTGTAAGTCTTGGCAGTGTGACATATCCACCTTTTACTGAAGAGTCCATCTCGGAGGAAATCGGATTAATTGGCATTACCCCAGCTGGATGGCTGTATGATGCTGATTGCATTGATGATGTTATTCTCGATCCCTCATATGATGACGAGAAGTACGTTCTTATTTTTTCACCAACGCGGACTTTTGGCATGTGTGAAAATACTATAGGATCTGTGTTTTTTGAGAGTGGTTCGCATAATAGTTGCTTTGTCCATCTAATATTTGGTCGCACCATTTCAGCCTTTGGATCGATGGATCGTTTCCCATTCCAGTAAGGTTCTCCGTTGGGGAAGGATCCATTAATGGGTGTCCCGTCAATATCAACTATAGCTGTAGCTAAGACTGTTAACGTGACTTGCTTTGAGGGAAAGTCATCATATACCCAAACTGTGCAGAGAGAATCTTGACCTTCAGTTAATCCAGTTACTTCTGTATAAATAGCATTTCCAAACTGATCGGCTATTTCGATTAATACCTCAGATCCAAATTGTAAAGTGTTTTCGGTTGGGTTTATTTTGAATAGGTTCTTTCCACCAGTTATGGTATCGCCTAATCCAGTCACATTAAAATATGGTGAATATGGAGTTATACTATCCGTCAGATAACATGGATATCGGTCTTGTTCCTGATACCCTAGGTATAAAGCTCTTTTTTTCCACTCATAAGTAAATGCCATTCATAATCTCCAGCTACGTTAGATATTCTATAATAAATATGCTAGTACTGGATTTTACTATAGTTGTTTACCTTCTGGATATCGATTAGATTGTCAACTACGTCCCTAACCGCCTCTAAATGTGATATAATTAGTAGAAAACTGAATTGAGACTTCAAATAATCGAACAACATAAACATAGAATTAAGATTTTCTGAATCTAGATTACCTAACCCTTCATCTATAGCAAGGAAGTTTGGTTTTGGGAGATTAGATACACTCACTAATGCTGATCTAATTGCTAGTGAGGATATAAACTTCTCCATACCAGATGTCAATTCCAATGGCCATGATTTATCACCATATACGATGTGAGTATTTATATTCTTACCATCAACATGGAATAGTATACTGAAGTCGACTATTTGGCCAAGAATATTATTTACTTCATCTTCAATCAGAGGAATTACTTTAGAGATGAGTTCGTATGGTACCCCATCTCGTTGAATAGCATCTAAGTAATATTCATACGCCTTATACTTTTCTTCCATCTCATCAGCTTGTGCCATCTTATCTGTGATAGTTTGCTTTGTAGATTCAGCTACTCTTATTGCACTGTGAATATCCATTAATTCCTCCGACATCGGTTTTATTAGGTCGATTATAACTAATTTCTCAGCTTCTGCTATTGCGATCCTACCAGTTACTGTCTCATTATAAATAATATCCTTTTTTGCCTTATGGTATACCGATATGCCCTCACTCACTTTCTCCAATAAAAGCTGTTGCGATTGTAATTTATCTTTTGCTTCATAATATGATATTCTACCAGCCGTTTTCTGATCTTGTGCGGTTTTCAATATTACTTTTTGCGATTGCCAGAAATTGTATTTATCTTCAGCCTTATCCAATGAATTTATTAGATTCGATTGACCTTCCAATTCCTGTAGGAGTGTGCGGACTAGAACTTTATCGTTTTCCAATTCCAACTGCGTCTTTCGTGCATCTATAACGAATGGATTATCCATACAGAAATTGCAATTTGGATCATACTCATGCTTTTCAAGATGTCTTAATTTTTCCAACTTATGTCTGACGTCTATTTTCATCTTCTCCATCTCGTGAGATTTAGATACATGTATAGTTTTGGTAGAATTCCACAAATCATAGTCACCTGCAATAGCGTCTTCATTTATACCCGCCAGTATTTGATTGGTACTGTCAATTAGGTTATTATTTAAGACAGCTTCCGTTTCGTCTTGCTTCAGTCTATCCTCAGTTCGTGATATATCCAACGTCAATGATCCACACTTGAAACGGAGATTGTCGATATCCCCAGTATCTGGTATCTGTTTAAACTTTTGAGTTTCCTTCCTGATTTTGATTTCTAAGTTTGATTGCTTTTGTTGAAGTTTCTGTTTTTCTTTAGTTAGAGATTTGAAGTCTGTTGTATTTTTATCCAAACTGATGGTTGATTGAGATAACTGATCGTCATAGTCTTGTTTTTTGAAATCTTTAAGCAAAATCTGAACTTCTCTGATATCTTGAATTGCCAGATCGTATAATTCTTCAAATACTGTGACATCTAAAAACTGTGCTAAAAGATCTTTCCGTTGAGATTGTGACAAATCAATGAATCCAGTGTTATCATTCTGGACTGATATTGACGTTAATATGAAGTCTTCATACTTACCTAAATAACTCTGAATGGCTTTGTTCGTATCTCTACGTTGTTCTCCGTTCAAGGAAATTTCTTGTTCAGCCTCATCATACGTCCAGAAGTTTGTAGTTACACTGATTCTACCATTCAGGTATCCCTTAGTAGTTCGTTTTGCTTTACGCTCAATTACAAACGTTTGGCCTGATATTTCCAACTCTGCTTTACAGTAGAAGTCGTTCCGTGTATTATTCATAACACCTTTTGCATCCGAAGCTCTACTACACCTATCGAATAAGCAGTAACATAAAGCATCTAATAATGCACTTTTACCAGATGCATTGGGAGCAAATATTCCATAAGTTCCTTTGAAGTCGCTAAAGTCAATTACATTGTCTGTACCGTAGCTAAACATGTTTGAGAATTCGAACTTTTTTACTTGCCAGTCTATATCCCGAGTTACTTCTAGTTGAGATAATTGTGAATTTAGATCCTTGTTTACTTTGCGTATACGTTTTGCGGTAGCATCGTCAACTGTGAAGTTTCGATCTAAGTATTCCTGTATTAGCGAGTTTTGATAGTTCACATCTCTGACGTTGCCAATTGCATTATGTCGTGAGTCTCTATCATTTGATTTCTGATCTCGTAGGGAGTCTGTGCGTATTACGGTAACATCTGATATCTTTCTATCCTCCTTTAAAGTAGCTAAGACTTTCTTAATATCAGCTTGAGAAGAATTAGATGCCTTTATTCTTAACCTTGGGTGCTTTGGCATACCTTCATAATTTTCAGCTACTCCATCTTTTATTAATAATGTATAATACGCATTATCATTTTCGATTTGTCTGAATTCACTGTTTCCTGTTTCTAAATCCCATAGGATCCATCCATGATTGGTTGGGTGTTCTCCAAAATTTTGACATACTAGTGAACTTGCGTATGCTATTCGTTTTTTAGCATCAAGGTACTGGTGTTTGTGAATATCACCCAACATAACATAATCAAATCCGTTAAAGTCTTCTACCGACAAATCTCCTTGGAGCTCATATCCTACATCAGTTCGTGCACTGGTTACTGGTCCGTGATACAATGCTATTTTTGTCTTCCCATCTGGAACCTGATCTGCTTTTATGTAATCTTCTGGTGCGTCAAATACCGACTCCACTACAAACTGACAATCTGCTATTTCGTAGATGTCCGTGCCATATAAGTAATGGAAGTTTTCCAACTGGAGGGAATCTACAATTGGTGTAAGTGCATCCAGTCTATGTTTATTATTTAGATTACAATCGTGATTACCTGCTATAAGAATAGTTGGCGCTATTTTACTTAGCTTAGTAAATAACTCACTAGTCATTGATATTAGCTCTGGGCTCATTTCAGTCTTCGCGTGAACAATATCTCCTGCCAAGTATATCAACCCACCCTCTTTAGGAAGAGTAGCTTTTAAGTCTTTATATAATTTAGCAAAAACTCGTTTATATTCTTTATGACGCTTTACATTTCTAATATGAATGTCAGCTATGTGAGCTATTTTCACAATTTTTTCAAATCCTACTTCTATTTTCTTCATTATATAAAACTTCCTATTATTTTTTTCTGCATTAGTAAACTTGCTGTCAATGGCACTGATGTATTGATATACTGGGTGACTGTGGCGAATCCTAATTCACTTGGATCTTTATCTTTCATTTCTACCAATCTTACCTCAACACCGTTTGTTATAAGATATTCACACATTTCTAATGCATCTGTTATTGCATCCGTGTCTAGTGCTATATTTATTCGCTTGATTTGTGAATTAATTATTTTTGTTTTCAATACATTCATCATCTTTTTTCCAAATAATGGAATTGCATTACGCTTTACAGCTATTGCGTCAAATGCTCCTTCTACAATTGTTATAGGTTCATTCCAATTTACATGCAAATCAAATCCAATAATATCTTTTGTAACTTTTGGGTTTTTATGTTTAAACGAGCTGTCACTATAATACGTTCTCCCAGTAAAGAAATTCAATTGGCCATTATCATCGTACGACGGAACCAATATCATTCCTGCGTAAGATCCTTTATCACAGTATCCCATATTATACTTTAATATATCATATTTCGTTATACCTCGAGTTTTAGTTAAATAGTGGAATGCATTTATGAAATCTGGATCTTTTGGATTGCCCTGCATGAATGGAATAAACTCGGGTGGTAGTGATAATACATCATACGCTTTTTCTATAACCGACCTTCTTGGTTTACCTACCAAATTCTCAACGGCCTTGAGGATACGTTCTTCAGCTCCGGTTTTTTTCACTAAAGCGTATATACTTCGTCCCTTAGCTCCACATACCCAACATTGCCATTTCTGACTTTCAGTATTTACTTGAAGTTTTTTCTTATGATGGTGGCAGAATGGGCAATTGAACGCTATCTCATTATTAGACATATTCCGACCTTGTCCTATTACACCTTGCAAAACAGTTTTAATATTCATTAGACTTAATATAAGGAAATTATTTTATATATGCAACTTATTTCTTGGATTTTAACCACTGAAGAGGTATCGTTTTACTGGACCACAGTATTCCGTGTTTGTCGCAAAAATCTGCGTATGTTGTTTTGCTTCCTTTACGTATTTTACCATTCGGATTCATAAATACAAATCTAATGTCCAATTCTGGGTGCTGTGCTCTAATTAGCATATGCTTCTTACGATCTTCCATTACCCATCTACCCTTTGCTTCAATTAAGATGCCGTTTGGTAATGTAAAATCTACCGTATAGGTATGACTTGTTTCTGGTTTAATATATGGAATTACAGTCGTTTCGTATTCAAACTTTGTATTAGATTCGTTGAGTTGGGATCCGAGTGTGTTTTCGAATCCAGACCTATAACCGTTTATTTTTTTAATGCGTCTTCCCATCTATGTAATAAATATGGTTCCGTTCTTCAAAACAGTCTTCTTGGTTGGAAATAACGAGTTTAGGTTCCCATTAGTTACAGATGGTCTATATCTTCGTTGAGAATATTCTACATTAATTGTAGTGGTTGCAGTTGATCCTGATGTTATGTTCTGCTCCCACTTAGCTAGATATGATAATGTGGTTGTTTTATTAAACTGTAATGATTCAAATATTGATGCTGTTGTTGGTACCTGGCTTGTGATTAAGGATCCATGTTGCTTGAATTCAACATCCGCGGTGAGTACCGACCCGCTACTTATCGATCCAGTGGTTGTATTATATAGAAAATAATCTGAGCCATATAGAGGTCGGCCTAAATCCAGCTGCGCTATATAGGTAGCCTGTGATTGTGATAAACTTGATGTGGGTGGAGATCCATATGTAGTTCTAAATGTAAATTTTCCTTGGAATGGGTTAGCATTATCTATACGCTTCTCAATAACTTCACCCGAAGCTACTGCGATGTCTTTGATTTGAAGTTCTTCAGCAAATTTTGTATTTGCGTGATCTCTGAATATAGAACCAGATGCTCGTTCCCGCACTCTTGTTAGAAAATACACCTGAGAGAAACCTTCTCTTGCTACTGCTATCGTTTTATCCAGATTGTTTTCAATTCCTTTGAAGAAAGGCATCTGTTTGAATAAGTGTGGTAATATATCAGTTTGATTGGCTGAGCCGGTGTCTCGTTTATAAGAGTTAAGAATAGTTAAGTTAGCGGCTGGGACACCTTCATATGCTGAATGGTGCTCTTCCATATCCCTTCCTCGAGCGTATGGCTGAGTTTGTCTTGTACCAGCAACTGTTCCTTCACCGCCCTCTCCCAGTTTGATTGCACCTTCTCCCAGATCGTTAGAAGATAATATATCAATACCATACTTGGGATCTTTTGTATATTCTTGTTTTTCTTCTTCATCTTTGAATTTATTATCTTTAATGGAATTGTAATGTTTACTCACCAACTCGAATATTTGGAGTGATAAATGCTCTGGGATTTTCTTTAAAGTTAGTAATTGCTCTTCAGAACCTTGAGGAATGGATATTATAATATCGACCCAGTATGCAATTTCACCATCCGTATCAGCCACTACAGCTTATCCATCCGTACTACAAATGTTATGTCAGAAACTTGAGGTTTTTTTATTGGCTGTGCTAGCTTTCCAACCGCTAAGAGTTCTAGTTGATCGTTGTATAATCCCAACGTAGATATGTAAGGAGAAAAGGCAGAGTGAGTTGCAAAGTCCTTCATTTCTATTGAGTCAGGTCGCTCATCTTTCCTAAGTGTTATATTCTCTGATGCATCAAACTCGTGTGATTTGACATTCAGTGTATATTCTAGTTCCGTTATTTGTGTAGAAGCTTTGAAGTTAATATTCACGTTCAAATCATCCATCACATCAAGATACTTTGCGTTAGGGTGAGTTATACATGCAAACCCGTGTCTATAGAATATATTACCTACTTCGTTGGTATTATTACTTTCACTTAGAAACGCGATTTCTTTACTGGATAATGATTTATTAAATACTCTAACTTCATCCATTGATCCTGAAAATGGTTGTACTATGTTTTTTGGTGAGCTGGAATGGAATCCTCCTTGATCCTGCCAGCGCCATTTTGTTGAATATCTAGGTCCCCTCCCACCCATAATTCCATCAGAACCTAGATCTTTGGCTGACGCTGTTACGTATCCTTGGAGTGCGCCTCCTATTACTAATGGAGTTTGGGTTGTGGTATCCATTGCTCCATCACTTGCTGATGTTTGTTTTATACCATCTACCCAAAATTCATTACTACCAGTCTGGTATTGATATACTATATGATGCCAATTTCCATCATTAAGTTGTGCTGAAGATGTTAGCTGTGGTGTGCTATTGTGATTGCATTGCCAAGAACCGCCTCTCTTCAATACCAATTTACCCATATCATCACCACCTTCCTTTTGATTGAATGTTTCTATAATGAATGGACTTTTTCTCCACTTGGTCATAGAACTTTTACCAATCAGAATATTAGTATTATGATCGAATGTTGTACTAGCATGTACTTTTGAGGTTATTCCAGTTGCTGAGGTTTCACTTTCGAATCCATAAAAACTCTGAGTGACTGATTGAGATATTGGGATTTTTGCCCAAAATGCAACTGCAAAGTCTTCACCGTTTCTAAATTTAGCCTTTCTCCACATATCTTCCCGTTTCGAGACGATTACATTTCCCGCTCCTCCTCTACCTGGGTTTGTACCGTTTACGGGTGATGCTGATCCTCCCAAGCCATTGAATACTGCATGAGTACCAAACGATCCATCTCTTTCTTCAAATCGCATATTATATGCGTATACTTGCTGTCGTGATAAACTAGTATCATCCAACTGGAATCCAGTTATATAATGTTGTCTAGTTCCCTCCAACTGAAGTTGGTACTCCGAGCGGTACCTTCCATCCGTTCCGTCCATGACTCCTGCGAACTCATGGCATTCATTGAAAGATAATCTAAGTATCTCAGATTGACTTGGAATCATGTAAGTAGTAGCCATCCCACTATCAATCAAATTTCCTTGCTTATCATCTACAATAGTAACCGAATCCTTTCCAACCAACTTGAATGTTCCAGGGGCAATCAATTCTCCAAATTTCTTTTGAGGGATTGATACTATTGTAGACTTCCTATCTAATATACGATCTTGATTTTGTGGATGTGCACCTCCTGGGCTTGTTGTTTCCCCAGGATGGTTTGTATAATTTCTATAGAACATTGTATTTATAGAATGGTGGATTTGATTTCGATAGAGTCCTTGAGTAGTAGTTGGATCTAATGATGCGGTATTCCAGGCAAGTAGTGATCCAGTCTGATATTCTGCCAGGTACGTTTCTACTCCAAGACTTGAAGAGTTTGCACGCGTTACGTTATACTCTTTATGTATCTTGAATTTAGTACGCGATTTCTCGCCTATCTGTAAAGACTTTACTGTTAGACCCATATTCTATCATTCCGTTGTTCTCGAATATTGTTTAATATTCTAATTTGACTTTAATTAACGCTTCACGGCTAAATGATTTTAGCAATGGTTTGCTCAGTTTAGCGATTGCTAGACAGTTATCACTACCATCATACATTCCAATTGCTGTTATGTATGTGTTTGGATTATTCTTAAAGTCTGCATATCTTAAGGTTGCATCTGAACCTGTTACGAATGTAGGATTATCTGAGTAGTTATATGCTTGATTTTTTACTCTGACAAAGTAGTGTGTTGATTTCACTTCCTCTTTATTTCTTGCAGTAAACTTGGGAGTTGCTGTGTTAGCAGAACCTGTAATTGTGTTTAGAAAAGATGCTACATTGTTTCCAAATGTATTTGCAGCTGCTGCTCTTACGTATGTAGTTGCATTGCCTAGCTTCGTTGGATTTAAAACAATAATACCTTGATCAACGAATACCTTTCCAAACGAATGTGAAGCAGCTGTAGAATAAGGTCCTGATGTTATGGATCCTGATACTACATCATATACTCTACCTGCTTCATTAATTGTAGAAGTTGCCGAGTCGCTTGAATCTACCAAGTGTAAGATATCACTAGACTGTTTTCCGTTTCCGTCTAGATTTAACTGCCAGTTTCCTGGATCTAGTTGTTCTTTAAATCTTGCTCTGTTAATATTAATAACGAGAATATCATCTACCTCACTTCCTCCCAATGTAAATTTATCTGTTCCATCTGCTAGAAGTAGATTTGCATATTGACCGTAAATAGCTCGTGAAGGTGATACACCTGGTTTAGATGTATTATCATAATCAGCTGAGCCACTTCCTGCGTAGTGTCCATATGTTATTGAAAACTGCGTAGTTGAACTTGCTGCGGTTCCGTTCAGTACATCTAAGTATGAGGTTACGTTACTACTTCCACTTTGAGTTGATGATGTGAAAAATCCTGATAGAGTTGCTGTATTATCAGTCCATATCGGAGCTGTTTGTATTTCCGATATATCTGTTATTATATCATCGAGTGGATCGAACGCTGTATATATGTAAGCCATTTTTTATTCTCCTTATGCCTGCAGTTGGTCATTATTAATGACATCTTTTGCTACATTGAATGTTAAAGTTAAGTGACCGCCTGAAGCTCTTCCAGTTATAGTTACAGTTGTCGATTTTGATTCTACCGTTTGTGGCATTGCTTGGAATTGCATCTTTTTTGCAACTCTAACATTTCCAGTACCTACTCCAGTGCCAGTTACAGGTGTCCAATTGATTGGGGAAATTACATCAGTGTCTCCAATAACAAATGTAAACCCTTGAGATAAATCCAAACTCTGGAAGTTAGTTACCGTAGGTTCTATCATTGGTGAAGTTGGATTAAGGTTGCTTAAATCAAATGTTGTTGAACCACCAATTCCTAACTTAGGAAGTTTCAAATTACCTTTCGGTAGTGTAATTAATTTATGTCTTAATACATAGTTCTGATCAGGTATTGCCTCTACTACTGGCATTGCTTCAATAGCTTCACCATATTTTGCCGTACCTTCTGTATGTGCTGGCATGTATAAATTATAATCTACTTCATCATCTGATAAAGCGAATTTTGTAATATTAAATGCATTACCGCCCTGTGCGAGTAATTCCCTTCCCTTCTTGGTTAAGATTGCATCTACTGTTACTGTTGTGTTGTCTAAATATCCCATGGATTATTTCTCCTTATGTTTACTCTAATATAAATATGTCGCTATACTAAAAAACGTATATACACTACTATGTTATTACGAGTAGCTTGTATTATTTGATTGTGCGGATTGGTTTCCCGCTCCTTTGTTTACTGTCACAGCTGATGTGACTGCTTGATTCTTCACCGCTACACTATCCGCTTTCAACAAGCTAACTACATTACCAAATTTGTCAAGCGTTTGTCCTTTTCCTGGAAACTTTTTGATTCCAGGAACAGTTAATGATCCACCATACACACTTGGCGATGTTACTATCAATTGATTTGGATTTGAATCGAATAATTCAATTACTGGAGATCCGTCGGATGTTTGCGGTGAATCTTGATTATATCCATTCGCGATGAGTTTACTTCCTCCATATCTAGCATTGAAGAATCCAGAACCTATAGTGTCCTGCCTTTCTGCTGGTAATGTTGGTACGTCACCAATCAATGGATATATATGTGCCTTCCCCCGTTGCCTATCAAACTTACCAGATTCAACTTCTCCCAGATTAATATTCCAAATATCTGCGTATGGAGCACTTAAACCAAACCCCAACGTACCTTGCATTATTCCTCTATCTGAATCCCATGAAGCTGAAAATGATGAGCTATACTTAAATAATCTAGTCTTCCATACTTCTGATAATCTAGATCCAGTTACAACTGTATTCATTGGTTCACTTGTATGCGTATAAGACCCTACTGTGAATGTTCCATCAGCATTTTTATTTCTATAATTTTGAGTCCACTTATATCGAGATCCATGATAAGATCCAGAATCGTGTCCTATGCTTATACCATCCGAAAGTGCTCCGAATGATGATGAGTTTGAAGTAGATCCATTAAGTGTGAACCAATTTTCTCCTCCAGCTGTCAATAGGCTGGCTGATAATTCTGATACTACTGCTGACGACATTGACGCGGGGAATGTTTTTCCTCTTAATGCTTCAGAGACTGCTAACGTACCTTCATAGTGAAGTGCTTGCTCGCTCAGTTCTGGTAGTCGTTGTATTTTATTTCGTTCCAAGATGTGAGGTTCTACTAACAATCCAACATACGAATTTGTTCTAGCAGGCATCATTCGCTTGACCATCTCAAACATACTAGCATCATAACTAGTCATCATTCTCTGAAATTCAGCCATGTTAGGTTTATCATATAATTTCTTAAAGTAAAAATCGCTTAATTTCTCAAGATCTGGGTAGTTGTCTAGGGATTGGTGTTCTGGATCTCCTATGAAGTCGTCAACTCTCATACCACCAAATTGATACGCTATATCTCTATTAATTTGATGTTGGAGAGAAAGATGTACCCCAACTACATTCGTATCTATTGGATGTCTATCATACTCACTAACTTCTCCTCGTGAGAATGCATTTAATTGTTTTGTTAGTGCAGCATCTTCCAGTCGAATCTTAACGGATGATACTCCGTTAGATGGATATGACGGTAGAGTAGTATAATACGTTTCGTGTATGGATTCGAAATGGGTACCATTACTTTCAGTTGTAGCGTTTGAAAAAGCACTAGCCGTTAAATGTAATCCTCGTACTGCTCCCGTCCAATCTTCTAACTGGTTGGGGTGACTTGATGATATTATGGTTGGGGAATTATAGGTTCCTACTGATCCTGATAAGTTGGATTTTTTCCATTCCGTTCCAAGTGGGAATCTTGCCCACAAATGATCATATGATGATGAAAAATTATTTCCGACGTATGATCTAGGTGACAGTGTATGTACTTCCATTACATCTTGAGTTAGCATTTCTGGACTGCCCCAAATTCTAATTTCTTGCATCGATCCACTGAACTGCTTAACTAACTGAGAGTCACCACGAATTCCAGTGTCCAAATACCTAGTTGCATTACTGTACGGACTGTATCCACCAAAATTATAATATTTGGTGTTGGGGCCTCTCCAAGAATTATTGAAACTTGCTGAGTATGATCCCGTGTGGTTGTTAAGTACCGCTGATCCAGAGTGAGTTATTCTTCCATTGGAATGATCTTTAGCACACTTAACATCTAGATGCCATCGTTGATTTTGAGTTGTATTATCTGTTCCAGATGTAGTTGATGATGTTACTTCAGTTTGTAATATTACGTTCCACCAATCTCCATTATATAATGGAAGGTATTCAGTGGAAGCGGATATCATACCCTCTGCGGCATCAGTTACATCCGATGCGGATATTAATAATGTCAATCTACCATATATACCCTTTCCCGTTGTTGGAGTTTGAGCTATTAATGGAGTAGTATGTGATGACCTTTGAGATAAAACTGTTTGAGTTATTGAAGAACTGTGGTGTAGATTTAAGAACCAAGTAGGTTGAGAATGCGCTCCATCTCGTTCCAGTAAAACTTGATCTTCCTTTTGATCTGTTTTGAATCTGAATTCAATTGCTCTTGGCACTTGACCAGTAGTCTTATGCTTAGCAGCTGGTAGCATTAAAGTTTCACCTCTATCCATCTGCAGTGCGTATGTCGCTCTTTCTTCCTGCATGAATTGGCGTTCCGTGTCTTCCAGTCCTACTGGACCTCCATACTCTCGTACTTGTATTACAGTATCTGGTACTCCGTAGCATGCCAGTACCGCTTTGAGTCCTCGTCCCGTACCTTTAGTTCTCAAGAAATATGGAAGATTATTTATTAATCTACTCCATATCGACTTTGTTACATCTTCCGAAGATAGTTGAGGTAGTGATCCAGAATCAAATCCTGTGCCCGATGATGCTAGGCTTCCAGATGCATCCGTTCCCAGTGCCCACTTCCATAATTCTTCCGACGCATTTCCATTTGGAAGATCTATACCTAACGACGTTCCAACATGCCATAATAAATTCTTTGCTATACCACTAGTTAACTGTTCATCACGGCTTGACAAGTCTGTTATTCCTTTCACATACGTCCATACCACATCGTAATGCTGTCCTATCATATCTGTCAATGTTATTATAGTGGAATTATTACCATCATTCAAAACATATTCAGGGAGTGCTTTGGATAACATATCTGGATTCATTCTATCATAGAAGGATGCTGATTGCATAGCTCCCGTCAACCAAACTTGAGCTTCTGATGAAGTTGTTGCCATTATTTTATGTGGAGCCGTTTCAGTACTTTTTGGCCAAGCATTTGACCAATATTCACCATACGAACCTGATGTGGCTGATGACGAATCATTGTACATATATTGTTCGAAACGATCGAACGTGCCAATTACATCATCTTGTTTAGCAACTATTGTAGCTCTGTCGGTAGTTACTATAGGTGAGGTAGATACCGCTCCTGTGATTGTATCTGATGAAGATATCTCTGATGAGTACTTTTCAATTAATTGAAGTTTATATTTGAAATTTAATATACGTTCTTGATATGATGAAAAGTGAATAAATTCTGATGGGTTTTGATAATCAATATTGACTTCAGTTTCACCATAGCTTTGGCTTAGATACTTGTTTAGTAGTTTATCTTTTGTGGTCTTAATGGTTCCAGTTAGATCGTCGGATGTTTTGAATTCCGTTGACACGGGTGTTCCACCTCTAACCTTCAAGTCAAAGTTTGGTGCTAGGAAAGGGTATTCAATTCCATCTCCCTCAACATCCCACTGTACTAGAACCTTTACAGGATCCGTTACGTCCATATATAGAGGATATGTACCGGTTGGGAATACGTCCATCGGAAGAGGTGAATTTAATTTTGCTATTAAGTCAAAATCATCCTTGGTCCAATTAACTAATGCTGTGGATCTTCCTTGTCCCAAATTAAGTTTGTGATTACCTAAATCGAGTGGGAGTGCATTATTACCAAAGAACGTACTATTGCCGTCAGTTGCTGATGGAATGCCATCGAACCGTATCTCAGTTCTATCCGTTGCTATTTGCTTCACTTGAGCTCCGGAGTCCAATACCGTTACTAGATTCGTAACAATGTTATATACTCCTTGAGGAAGTTTGGAATCTTTAAGAATTGCTTGCAGGTTGACTTGGATTCCCCCTACATTGAAATCACTTCCCAGTTTCAATCCATCATAGGTTTCATAATAAAATGCAGCATCAGCTCCTTCTAACTCATTAGATTTACTGAACATCATTTCTTGTACGAATGTGTTGGACGAATCATATACACATACCTTCAAGTTCATTCTTTCGGATGTGGCTATCCTAAACTGTGATCCTGGTCCTCGTATTACTCCAAGGCCCAGACTCGACATTTCTTTGTTACCAAATTCACTCATTTCTAATTACTCCTAGTCGTCGACAACTGCTGTTTGTGTTTGATCATATCCATATTCATCACCCTGTGTGTCTACCCAATCCAATGCTTCTTGTAGTTGTTCATTTAACCATTTTACTCTTTTATGTAGTAAATATTTCCTAGCAAAGGCCATTGCATATGTACGTAATAATTTATCCAATCTTGCCGATGCTGATGATGAGCTCAATCCTAGATTATTCATCTTATCGATTGAGAAGTCTGTTAGTCCGTCAGTGTTCTCATAATCAGTCAAACATTTGACTGGGTTTGCTCCTTGATATCTGAATGGTGCATCTTCTGGCATATTGTCCGTATCTCCTGATAGTACTGTTTTCTTATAGAATTCGGGTACGCATAGTCCTTTATGCTCTTTAAAAGTATTTGATTGTAAGTATGCAAAGGATTCTCCATTATTATCTCCTCCAGGGTGATCAAGTATCAAATGATCCACCATGTGTTGGTATTGAGAGTAAAACCCATGCCAAGTATTTTTTCTAGTAGAATCTTGGAATCTGAAATCTCCCGTTTTTTTACCATCAAACGGTACTGGACGTGTTGATATTTTCTCATTAAATATAATTGGTGATCTAGTACTTTCAAAGAATATTTTTAGGGCTGGTATGTCGTTTATTTTATCCACCATATCATCCAAGCTATAATCCATTACCGTATATCTATTCATATCATACATTAGGTCTCGGTGCTGGAACCAGCGCCAGTAAGTTATTTGAGGCCAGACGATTTTAGATACATCCGCATCCTTATCAGATAATATCCTATTATTATTTCCTGCTGATAAACTCACGGGATTATTATCTATAACTTCACATGGATATGAAAATCCAATTTTATAATTTCCTTGATTCACCATAGCATACGTAAATGATCCATTACCACTTTCACTCAAATCGCTATTACGTGCTAAGATGCTATCTTTCTTATCACCTGCTTCATCTAGATTATTCCACGTATCAGGATCGTCAGGATTTGGCTCTTGCCAATGTCTACTACTGAAACCACTTGGTGGTACAAAAGTCCTAACTGAATCTGGATATATTGCATTTGAATAATCCGCATCATAAACGCTATCATAAATTTCTCTAATAGTCATTTGGATCGTGTCGTCATAAACTCTAGCTTCACCGTAGGAATCTAGTTGAGATATAAATGCAGCAAAGTAACTTGGACTGATCCAGTGTGGGTAATTGTGTTGTGGTTTATTATATAAACTAAAGGAATTCCCATTCTTCTCGTGATATCTTCCAAATGTATTTTGCCAGGTTCCCAAATATGGAATAAATTGTTGATAAGTTCCTATTGAGGAAAAAGTAGCTCCTCCCCATCCAAATGAATTATTATAATAAGTCCATGAAGGTGGAT